>NZ_CP015110.1:3000000-3300000 GCF_001612555.1 Acinetobacter sp. TGL-Y2
TTAAAATTAAATTTTTTAAGATAGCGTCCGCAGGAAAGGTCATGCACGAGGAATCAGGTCCATCATGGGGTATGCGTGGTTTACGCAAATGGTTAGGTACAGCACCAGAAACCCGAGATGAGCTGCTCAAATTAGTCCAAGACTCACGTCGATTACTTGAACCCGATACAGTGGCTATGCTTGAAGGCATTTTTGAACTTCCAGCCACCAAAATTCGTGAGGTCATGACCCCACGTACTGCCATGATTAGCCTACAAGAAGATGATGAGCTACTTGAAATCCTAGATGTACTGATTGACTCTGCTCACTCACGTTTTCCAGTGTTCTCTTCAGATCAACCCGACAATGTAGTCGGGATTTTGCTTGCCAAAGATTTACTACCCTTTTTAAAAAATCGAGATTCAAAAATTACGGTTCACGCTTTAATGCGCCAGCCGATTTTTGTGCCAGAAAGTGCACGCTCTGATCAAGTTTTGCGTATGCTTAAAAATACGCAAACCCATATTGCAATTGTGATTGATGAGTACGGTTCAACCTCAGGACTGGTGACTTTAGAAGATATTTTGGAAGAAATTGTTGGTGAAATTGAAGACGAACACGACAATCAAGATGAAGAAGCCAATTATATTCTACCTGATCAGTCGAGCAACACCGCCAATACATGGCTAGTGCAAGCACTTACACCAATTGAACACTTCAACAATGTTTTAAGTGCTGATTTTTCTGACGATGAAGTAGAAACTATGGGCGGTCTTTTGCTTCAAGAAATTGGCTTAGTGAGTGATTTACAAGGTCAAGTGATTGAACTTGGCGATTGGGAGTTGACCATCATTGAAGCAGATGCCCGTACTATTCATCTGATTCGAGCCGTCCGCAAATGAGAGCACACTTTGACAAGCTGTTTAATTCGTCACAACAACAAAAGCAGCTGCCATTTATCTACCCCTTAATGATTGCATTGGCGTCTGGCGCAATTTTCAGTTTTGCCCTCGCGCCTTTTCATTGGTGGTGGTTAGCGATTCTGTCTCCAGCACTGCTGTATGCCACTCTAAGCCAACGTTCGACCAAACAAGCTTTTTCCTTAGGTCTCGCCTATGGTTTTGGCTTATGGTTTGTCGGTGCTTTTTGGCTGTATACCTCTATACATGAATATGGAGACACCAGCGCTCCCTTAAGCGTGCTCATGATTGCGATCATGGCATTGATCATGGGTTTGTTTTCTGCTGTACAAGCGTGGGTATATCGACGTTTTTTCCCAGAGACCCCTCTGACCTTCGCACCGCTTTGGGTGGTCTTCGAATGGGCCAAAACTTGGGTGTTTACCGGCTTCCCATGGCTGTTTGCAGGGTACGCGTTCACTGAACGTTTCTTAGATAGCTATGCTCCTTTATTTGGGGTATTTGCCGTCTCTTTTGTGGTGATTTTACTTGCCTGCGCCTTGGTCGAGATTTTAAGAAAACGTTTCTTCTGGATCATTCCATCAGCTGTTGTTATTTTGGGTGCTTGGGCGGTTTCATTTGTGAGCTTCGTCGAGCCTAAACCGAGCAAGCCTTTATCAGTCTCGTTGATTCAAGGCAATATTCCACAAGATTTAAAATGGCTCACCGAATATCAAGGGAAAACCCTAGAGATTTACGCTCAGCTCAGTCGTACTGAATGGGGCCGTGACTTAATTGTTTGGCCTGAGTCCTCTATTCCTTTATTTCAAACTGATATCGAGCCTTTTCTCAAGGCCATGGATGAACAAGCCAAGAGCACCAACACGGCGTGGGTAACCGGTATTCCTTATTGGGATTTAGCCGAGTCAAAAGCACAGGGTTATCCGCTTTATTATAATGCAATGATGGCATCAGGCTCAGATGCTTCTGGCCTCTATAAAAAGCAGCGTTTAGTGCCTTTTGGTGAATATATTCCCCTTTCAGGTGTTTTGGGATGGGTGCTTCCTGCGCTACAAAATGACCCCTCTATGAGTGGTTTCTCGCGCGGTGACCATGATCAAAAACCATTTTCCATACAAGGTCATGCACTCGCTGCTGCAATCTGCTACGAAGTGGCTTACCCCAATTTGACTCGACGTAATGCAACGAACAGTGACTTTTTAGTAACGGTCTCTAACGATGCATGGTTTAAAGGCACAGCAGGTCCATTACAGCATTTACAGATGGTGCAAATGCGCGCCAAAGAAAATGGTCGTTGGTTTATTCGCGCCACCAATACTGGGGTTACGGCGTTTATTGACCATCATGGTCATATCGTGTCTCAAGCACCTATAGACAAAAAAGCAGTATTGCGCGGTGAATTACCTGCGATGCAAGGTCAAACTTGGTATAACCGTTTCAGTGATTGGCCGATACTCGGCGTGTCTTTGCTGCTGTTGCTTTTAGGCTGGTTCTATCGCCCCCGTAAAGTGGATGTCAGCTTTAAATCACGTCGCTAAATTCACATGTATTAAAATTATTCTATCCAAGAAATATTCGTTAAGATAAAAAAAACCGAGACATATTCTCGGTTTTTTTAGGCTTTGAATGAAGCTTTAAAAATTTAAAACTGAGTGGCCAAATAAGACATCATCACGGTCAAACTGAACATGGGTACATAGCGATAGGCTTTGACTAAACGTTGCTCCAGTGATGAGCTATCCTGATCTTGAAGTTGCTGTAGCGTTGCATTTAGCGCGCTGTGAAAACTCAAAATGGCACAGGCACTAAATACACTGATCGCCATAAAGCCCACCACAATTTGACTACTGCCTTCAGTGCTCGCCCAAAGCTGCATAAAAAAATGACTCAGTGGCAAAAGGCTGAGTACAAGAAGGACCGATTTGAGCATTGACCAATGAAAATGGTTAATTTGATCTGATAATAATAATGCTTTCATCTTACGCCTCCTATACTCAACCTTTGTTATGAAGTCTATTATGCAAGCTTTGGGTAAAATAAATAGTCTTAATTAATTCATATTTGAGATTTCTTGTAACTATTAACTATGGGAATAATTCTTATTATAACTCTCAAATAGTTTAAATTTAATATAACTATATTTTTTATAAACTTACGATTATTTTTATAAATGGGACATATTATCACTTCACTCAATATTTATTAATTCGATCAAGTGAAGTGATTAATACCATGCAGGCTTATTCAGACTTATTCAGAATGGTTTTCATTTAGGGGGTGTAGAACAGATCCGCGTCATTGCCTTCACCACCTTGCTTACCGTCAGCGCCAAAAGAATATAGATCAAATGCACGACCTTCTGAACCCGGAATCACATATTGCAAATCATTGTCCCAGCTGTCTTTTGGATAGCCACCTTTCACATACCCCCCTGGCAACCAGTTTTTAGCCGTTGCAGGCTGAGTGACCAACGCATCTAAACCACCATCTTGCATCGATGGGTATTGGTTATTGTCTAACTTATATTGATCTAAAGCACCTGCAACACCTTTCAAGGTAATGCTGGTGGTGTCCACTTTGGCTTTCTCACCCCGTCCCATGACATTCGGAACGATGAGTGCTGCAAGCACGCCTAAAATCACAATCACGACCATGACTTCGATTAAGGTAAAACCTGATTGTTGCATCCGTTTATTCTTGCTTTGCATTCCAATTCTCTCTCGATTATTTGTTCAAGTATAGGTGAGTGTTTAAATCATATTGTTCATATTGACAATTGGCAACATCACCGCAATCACAATCACCAAAACAATACCAGCCATGAGCACCAACATCAGCGGCTCTAGCAGTGCTAACAGTGTCGAAATCAAGGTGGTGACCTCTCGATCTTGCATGACTGATGCACGTTGTAGCATCCGATCTAGCTCACCTGAGGCCTCACCACTTTTGATCATTTGCACCATCATTGGCGGAAAATAACCACAGCGTTCTAGCTGAGTGGCCAAGTTCCCACCTTCTGTGACACGCTCTGCTGCCACATTGACCGCATCACGAATGACCCAATTGCTACTCACCGCTGCACCAATTTTTAATGCATCGACCAAAGGCACACCAGATTGCGTCAAAATAGACAGGGTACTGGAAAAGCGCGCCGCGTTAATGCCCTTGGAAAGCTTACCAAATAAAGGCAGTTTTAGGGTCAAGCGATCAAATGCATAATGCCCTGCTTTGGTGTTTAAAAAACGAATCAACAAGAAAATACCCAAAGCTGACGCTGCTAACACGAAAGGCCACGCCAACCGTATAAAATCACTGGCTTTCATCAGTGCAACCGTAATCCAAGGCAATGCATCTTTCGTTTGATCAAAGGTTTTAACGATATCTGGCACCACATAGGTCATCAGGCCCATCACAATGGCAAAGGACATCAGCATTAAAATGATGGGATAAATCATCGCGGCTTGAATTTTCTTTTGCATGGCAAAACGGTTTTCAGTGTAGTCTGCAAGTTGGTCTAAAATCAGATCCAAATGACCTGAGCGCTCGCCTGCGGCAATGGTGGCAATATATAAATCTGGGAAACGTCCCGATTGTTGCATGCCTTGCGCCAATGAATGCCCTTCCATAACTTTAGAGCGCACTGAAGACATTAAATTGCGTACATGGGCTTTTTCACTTTGCTTGGAAACGGCGCGTAAACATTCCTCTAAAGGAATACCAGCAGCAACCAGTACCGACAGCTGTCGCGTCATGAGTGCCAACTCATAGGCGGTGAATTTCTTTTGAAACCAACTTGAGTTTTGATTTTTATCTTTTTGCTCTACCGCATCAACCTGAACTGGAATCCATTGCTTATCTCGAAGTTGTTGTCGAATTTGACGTGCCGAATCACCCTCGAGCACGCCCTTTTGCTGCTTCCCTGAAGCATCTATGGCAGTATATTGATATGCAGGCATTATAATGCTCTAGTTTTCCTAAATATTGAGTCTTGAGTGTTGCTTAACACCCATAAAATCATTCATATTCGATTGAATCAATGACGATTCACTTTAGCATAAGCCTGAACCAACCACGATAAAATTTCATATTGTCGAGCCGAATACTCTATATGACAAATATTACAGAATTAAGCCAAGCCATTTACCGCGTGCGGGTTGCTGTACCTGTACACCTGTATGATTGTTTTGATTATCAAGTGTCAGCCGAAGAATATTCACAAATAAAAATGGGTTCACGTGTTGCAGTGTCATTTGGCAGGCAAAATGTAGTGGGTATCGTGACCGAAAAACTCAGTGCTGAGTCTCCGATTGACCCGCGCTTTAAACTGAAAAACATCACTGAACTTTTAGATGATCAGCCCCTCATTAATGATACTGTGTTAAAACTTGCCACATGGTCAGCGCAGTATTACCAATTTCCCATTGGCGAGGTCATGCATATTACGCTTCCCACTTTACTGCGCCAAGGCAAACCTTATAACTTATTGGCACGCACCTGGAAAGTGTTGGATCTCGATGCAGAGCCACGCGTGAAGCGCTCCTTAAAGCAACTTGAAGCTTATAAAATTTTAAAATTGCATCCACAAGGCACTTTAGAGACTATTTTAAATTTGAGTGGTGTGGAAACGGCGACCTTAAAAGCGATTGAAAAAAAAGGACTCATTCAGTGTCAACTCGAGGCACAAAATTTTGAGCCTGAACCTGTGCAATTGGCACAAATGCCTTTAACCGCAAATGATGAACAAAAGAAAGCTATTCAACGTATTTTAAAAGATCAGAAAAATTATCATGCGTTCTTGCTCGACGGTCTCACCGGTAGTGGTAAAACTGAAGTGTATTTGCAGGTGATGCATGAGGTGTTAAAGCAAGGCAAACAGGTGCTGGTTTTGGTGCCTGAAATTGGTTTGACTCCACAAACCATCAGCCGTTTTCAATCACGCTTTCACTGCAACATAGTCCTGATGCATTCGGGTTTAAATGACGCTAAGCGCTTACAAGCTTGGCAATATGCCCAAACGGGTAAAGCCTCTATTATTTTGGGAACGCGCTCTGCCATCTATACCCCCATGCCGAATTTAGGCTTGATTATTTTAGATGAAGAACATGATTTATCGTTTAAACAACAAGAAGGGTTTCGTTATCACGCGCGTGATGTTGCCATGTACCGTGCTTTTTTGGAAAAGTGTCCGATCATTTTAGGCTCAGCCACACCCAGCATTGACAGTTTTCATTTGGCTGAACAAGGCAAACTGACACGTATGGAGTTAAATCATCGTGCAGGTGGGGCAAGCATGCCGAAAATACATTTGATTGATTTAAAAATTGCCAAAAAACAACATGGGATCAGTGAAGCGCTGATTAAGGAAGTTCAAACGCGTTTAGATAATAAAGAACAGGTGCTGATTTTTTTAAACCGTCGGGGTTATGCCCCTGTGCTGATTTGTGAAAGTTGTGCTTGGCAAGCCAATTGTCCACACTGTGATGCGCATTTTACTTTACATAAAAAACCCTACGAGCATTTACACTGTCATCACTGTGGCACCATTAACCGCCTACCTGATGCCTGTCCGCAGTGTCATCAAAATACATTAAAACCCATTGGTATGGGTACGGCAAAAGTCGAAGAAAGTTTAAATGAGTTATTTCCAGAACATAAAATCATTCGAGTAGATCGTGATTCGACCAGTCGTGTCGGCAGTTGGCAAAAAATTTACGATCAGATTCATAAAAGTGAACCCATGATTTTATTGGGCACACAAATGCTGGCCAAGGGACATCACTTCCCTTATGTCACGCTGGTGGCGATTTTAGATATAGACTCAGGTTTACTCAGTGTGGACTTCCGTGCCACTGAACGTACGGCGCAGCTCATCATTCAAGTGGCGGGACGTGCAGGACGAGGCGAGAAAAAAGGTGAAGTGTATTTACAAACCTTACGCCCAGATCATCCACTGCTGAACACTTTAATACAAAAAGATTATCGGGCTTTTGCCAAAGAGACATTAAAAGACCGTCAAATGGCACTGCTTCCACCGTGTCGTTATGCGGTTTTACTGCGCTGTGAATCCAAGAATCAAGAAGACAACCAAAAGTTCCTGACAGAAATGACTGAGTTACTCAGACAACATGCTGGAGATTTGATTGATATTTGGGGACCAATTCCTGCGCCTATGGAACGTAAGGCAGGACGCTATCAAGCGCATGTGGTGTTATTGTCTTTAGAGCGCGCAAAGTTGCATTTTTATCTACGTGAATGGTGGCAACAGGTTTTGCATTACAAACCCTCTGGCATGAAGCTGACCATTGATGTAGACCCACAAGAGCTCAGCTAGTGATTTTTCCCCAGCCAGTTCCGTACACAAATTTTCATATAACATTTAAACTGAGAAGATTATAATTTTTGAAGTTTAATATTCAGCCCTATAGAGCAAACCCGCTTGGGGAATGGATTAAATCGTTCAAAAACTCAACAGAAATCTATATGACCTTAAATAAAACTCAATCATTTAAATAACAACAATTCAGGAAACGCCCATGTCATTACTGTTACAAATTACCATTTTCCTTGCCGCTGCACTCATTCTCGTGCCGCTTGGAAAGCGCTTGGGGATTGCGACAGTTTTGGGCTATTTATTGACTGGCATTTTGCTCGGTCCAAGTGTGCTGAACATTGCACGCGATGCAGATGCCATTATGCATTTGGCAGAGTTTGGTGTGATTTTACTGATGTTCCTCATTGGTTTAGAGCTACGTCCACAGCGTCTTTGGCAAATGCGTCGATCTATCTTTGTGTTAGGCTCGGCTCAAGTGTTCATTACTGGGGTTGTCTTGATGGGAACAGCTTGGCTCTTGTTCCAACAATCCCTATCAGCCAGTTTTGTCATTGGTTTTGCATTGGCTCTGTCTTCTACCGCTTTTGTGTTACAGCTTTTATCTGAACAGCAGCAGCTCAATACCACACATGGTCAGCAATCCTTTTCGATTTTACTGTTTCAAGACATCGCTGCAATTCCACTGATTGCACTGATTCCTTTACTCGCTGGAAGCCAATCCAGTCATCATGGCATTGCCTATTTCGCTGCCGTGATTGCCACCTTTACAGGTTTGTTTTTGTTCAGCCGTTATGTAATGCGTCCATTTTTCCGGTTTATCGTAAAAAGTGGTGCCACGGAGCTGATTACCGCAGCAGGACTGTTCATTGTGATTGCAGTCGTCGTGCTCATGGATGTGCTCGGGATCAGTACCACTTTGGGCGCATTTTTAACAGGTGTTTTACTGGCTGATTCAGAATTTCGTCATGAACTTGAAGCCAGCATTAACCCTTTTAAAGGTCTGCTGCTGGGTTTATTTTTCATGACCGTGGGCATGAGCACACCGCTTGGGCTGATTGTTGAAATGCCTCTGTTGATTATTGGCGGAGCATTGTTACTCATTTTCATCAAAGCCATATTGATGCTCGCTATTGCGCGGTATTACCAATACGAATGGAAGCAAAGTATTTTAATCGCGGTGTGTCTGGCGCAAGGCGGTGAGTTTGCTTATGTCGTTTTGGCGGTAGCGCGAAGTGAAAACGTGATGAGCCAAGCACTCATAGATCCAGTGACGCTGATCGTGACGCTTTCTATGGCACTTACGCCTATTTTCTTTTGGATGGTGCAAAAATGGTTGGTGCCTGTATTTGAGCAAAAAGATGTGCCTGAATACGATGATATCCCAGATGCACATGCGCCGATGATTATTGCGGGCTTTGGACGTGTTGGACAGATTGTCGCGCGCTTGGCTCACATGCAGCGCATTGCTTTTACTGCCATAGACAACAATATTGATCGGATTGATTTTGTGCGTAAATATGGCGGTAAACTGTATTATGGCGATGCAACCCAGCCTGAAATGTTACGCTCTGCGGGCATTCAACATGCCAAAGTTTTTGTGCTCGCGATTGATGACGTTGAAGTGTCAATGAATGTGGCACGGCATATCCGATTGAATTATCCTACGCTACTTTTGGTGGTGCGTGCGCGTGACCGTTACCACATGCATTTACTCAAAGACTTAGGCATTGAATATATTTGGCGTGAAACGTATTTGTCATCGCTGGGCATGGCGTATCGTGCGATGTGTATTGTTGGTGTTTCAGAGGAAGATGCTAAAAATAGCATTGAAATCTTCCGTGATTATGATGAAAAGCTCATTGCAGAACAACAGCGCATCTATACCGACGAACAAAAAGTCTATGAGAGTTACCGTAACTTCTTGGGTGAGCTTGAGCATATCTTTGAAAGTGATGCCAAGAACCTGGAAAAGAATGAAGCTGAAGCACAACGCGATAGAATTGATCTGCTGCGTCACTCCAGTTTACATAAAGCACAACATACACCCGATCAGATTAATGTTTGTCGTGATGAAGAAAATTAACTTGTGATTTACAATATAGTCACCATCTAAGCAGGGATTTGGAGAATTTTATGTCTGATTTACGTCAACGTTTTTTTATTGAAAATAGCCCTGTTCGCGGTGAAGTGGTTCATCTTGAAGATGCCTTGCAAACCATTTTATCTCAAAGAACCTATGCACCTGCCATTCAAGTCCTGCTGGGTGAAATGCTTAGCGCAACCGCTTTGCTGGCAAGTACACTCAAAATTAAAGGACGTATTAGCCTCCAAATTCAAGCCAGCGGCACTTTAAAATGGGCGATGGCAGAATGTAATCACTTGGGTGAATTACGGGCCTTGGCGGATTATGAAGAAGATCCACATTTCAATCAGGCAGAAGACAGTAGCACAGTACTTTCAAGCTTGCTTAGTCCCGTTTTATTTATCAATATCGAACCTGAGTTTGGGGAACGTTATCAAGGTATCGTGCCACTCGATAAACCGACTTTAGCCAAATGCCTGATGCAATACTATGATTTGTCCGCACAAATTCCAACGCGTATTGTACTTGCAAGCTCTAACCAACGTTCTGGCGGTTTACTGATTCAATTGTTACCGCGTAATAATGAAGAAGAACAGCAATTGGTCGATGAAGATATTTGGCCACGTTTGACCTTGTTGACAGAAACACTGAAAACTGAAGAATTAACTCAGCTTGATGCCCAAGAAATTTTATATCGTTTATACAACGAAGAAGAGGTGCGCTTACCTGAAGCTGAAAAACTTCAGTTTGGTTGTACCTGTTCACGTGAACGCTGTGCTACTGCACTTGAACAGATTGGCGTTGAGTCTGTACGTGAAACGCTTGAAGTTCAAAATCCAATCAATATGGATTGCCAGTTCTGTAGCACGCAGTACAGCTTTAGTGCAGAAGAAGCCTTGGCATTGTTTGGTGAGCACTTAAGTTAATTCTTCAACTTTCATGACTCGATCATCGCTAAAATTAAGGAGTGGGCATTCCCCCACTCTTTTTTATGTCTCGTTTTATGTCTCGTTTTTATGTCTAGATCTATGCGTTTCGAAATTGTAAAAAAATTCAAATCTAAGCTTAAATTTAATCCAACTGAATACAATTAAAAATAATTGAAATATATCAACTAAGTGACGCAGTTCACTTAAATGCTAAGTCTAATGCGAATAAACGCGCCTTGGTAAAGTTTAGAAACAATTAATCACCAACGAGACATATTGTAGTCACGAAAACTCTGTCCATAATGGTTAAAACGCAATCAATGGTTATTTATTGCAATGGAAAAAAACTATTATGAAGAACTGGATTTAAAACGTGATGTCACCATAGATGACATCAAAAAAGCATACCGAAAATTAGCCCGGAAATACCATCCTGATGTCAGCAAAGAATCCAATGCAGAAGAGATGATGCAAAGGATTAATGTGGCTTATGACACTTTAAGTGATGCGGAAAAGAAAAAAAAATACGATTTCGAAATCGACCATCCACAAGTTGCAGACGCATTTGGTGGCACAGGTACGGATGATTTTGGTGGTTATCAAGCTCATTCAAATCAACAGCAATCAGCTCAATTTAATGGTTTTGAAGATTTGTTTGGTCGCTTTGGACAAGGTTTTGGTGGTGGGAAGCATTATTCTAGTCAAAATTCAAATCAAAGTCGTGCTTCCCATTCAAATCGCCCCTTTCGCGGTGAAGATCAGCACGCCAGCTTAGAAGTTGATTTAGATGTGGCATTTCACGGTACAACTCAAAATATTACTCTACAGATTCCGAGCTTCAATGCCTATGGTGAAGCTGAAGTTCAGCGTAAAACCCTTGAAGTTAAAATTCCAAAAGGCATGAAACAAGGTCAACAGATCAGGTTAAGCCAGCAAGGTCAAGCGGGTATCAATGGCGGTGAAGCTGGCGATTTATACATTGAAATTCACTATAAACATAGCCCAAACACCCGCGTTGAAGATGCAGATATTTATTACAGCATTGACATTAGTCCATGGGAAGCAGCACTGGGTCAAAATATTGAAGTGATGACACCCGCAGGAAGGATCAATGTCTCTATCCCCAAAAATACAGTCTATGGCAAACAACTGCGCCTTAAAAAAAAAGGCATTCCTGCCAAAATACCAGGACACTTATACCTGATTTTAAATATTGTTTACCCCAAAGCGGAAACCGAACAACACCTGCATGCGTATGAGGACTTTGCCAAAGCATTTTCGCACTTTAATCCTCGATCCAACTAAAGGAGAGCTGAGATGACGACGATCCAATATCGTGAAATCATTCAAAATGGATGTTTAGAAGCTGAAATTGTCGATGAGCATTATATTTTTGATTTGCATCATTTTGCCCAAGCCTGTGGGCAAAGCCCTGAATGGGTCTTGCAACTTCTAGAATACGAAATTTTACCCGCACGTAGCGATACCCGAATTCATCAATTCTTTGGAGAGGAATTGACCCGAGCAAGGCGTGCCTATCGCTTACAACGTGATTTTGAAGCAAGTTTTTCAGCCGTTGCCATGATGCTGGATTTGATTGATGAAGTGCAGCAGCTGCGCAAGCAAGTCAAACATCCGCAGATCAGTAAAAGTTGATTTAATGAAAACCTAATCATGTTTTATTCATTTACAGCACGATGAAGATTTTTCACACTGACTAATCTTCTCTCCCCCTCTTTATTTCCAACATGAGGTAGATACATCGACCATGAACACAAAAACTATGAATAAAAAACTGAAAAACATGTTTCCTGAACACCGAGATTTAATGCAAATCCTGTTACTGGAGGATCCACATTTTGCCAAAATGATGCTGGACCATGACGAGTTAGATCGACAGATTACCCAGCTTGAACAAGATCTGGTGAATTTGATCAATGAGGACATTGAATGTTTAAAACGGAAAAAACTAAAGCTAAAAGATGAGATATATCTCTTACTTAAGAAAAAAAATGAGGATAAGCTCGCATTTTAATTAAGTTTTAAAAAAAAATGTTGCTTTTTATACTGCTATTAGTCTAATTTTATATTTATCAAAAAAATAGAATATGGATATTCTAAGTAAAAGGATGATTATTACTCTATATTCATGCCGAATACACCTAATAATGACAAATATTGGATAATTAACTATGAGAAAAAAGACTCTGTTACTCAGTAGCTTACTTTGTTTTAGTAGCGCTACATTTGCCAATGATATTGTTGGAAAATGGAAAACTCTAGATGATCAAACGGGATACTCTCGGGCAGATGTCATTATCACAAAAAACAGTGATGGTACTTACTCTGGAAAAATCAGCGCAATTCGACCATTACCTTATAAACCATTGGTTGAAATTTGCACAAAATGCAAAGGAGCTTTGAAAAATGCACCTTATCTTGGTCTTGCAATTGTAAAAGGCTTTAAACAATCTAAAACCAATCCGAACGAGTACACCGATGGTCAGATTCTTGACCCACTTTCTGGCAATATATACAAAGGTAAAGCCAAAATAAGCACAACAGGAAAACACCTAACTTTGCGTGGTTATGTTGGTATTTCTGCCTTAGGTCGTAACACCACATGGATTCGTGCAGATTAAATTCAGGATATCACTGACGATAGTTATTTTAACTTCGTCAGTTTTTCCACTTCTTTTAATGTGCCTTTCACGGTTTGCTTCAACGGTTCATAATCCAAAAACCAGAAAAGATTGACGTGTTGATCCTTGTGCTGCTGTGCCAACATATCCATCACACTGCGTTCACCACGTCCCACCAAATGACGGCGGTAAAAGAAAATGATCAATACGACAGTACAGATCAGCATTGCCGCCATCATGATCCAAAAGCCCATTGGATCTTTAAGCCCTGGAATGATGTCAAAGTTCATTCCATAAATGCCTGTCAGGAGTGTTAAAGGTGCAAAGATGGCCGTGATAATCGCCAAAATCCGCATATTTTCATTGGTCTGATTGGCAATGGCTGAGAAATGCAAATCCATGGCAGCTTGTATTGCGCCACGTAGTCGTGTGGTGTGTTTTTGAATCCGCTCAACATGACTAGATAAGTCATCCACCCGAACCAACATAATGTCTTGCTTTTCGGCTCTTTTTTTGCCTTTGATATGCGAGTAGTTTTCAACGATTTCATCACGAAGCTCAAGTAGCGCTTCAATTTGCTCTTCACACAAATTTTCCATTTGTTGAAATGCCATATTTTCCTGAAGCAATTGATTCCACTGGGTAAAGCGTCTATGCCCTTGCAGCAATTCTTGTTGCCAAAATTCAACTCGGCGGGTTAAAGGTATACGCAAATCCAAATAACCATCCACCATGCTATTTAACAGTCTTAGGCTAAGATCAAGTGGATTCAGCGCTAATTTTCTCGGTTTGTTTTGTTCTTCAATCGGACGACATAAAATAGTTTCAGTTCGCTCAACATACGCTTCAACGGCACGATTCCCCGCCTCTCTCACTGTAATTAATACCTGTGAGCTTAAAATAAAATTAATCGGTGTTGTGGCGAGACCAAATACACTTTCATGTTTTTCTAAGGCAGATTCACCTGCGTTAATCTTGTCATCAGGCGTAATTAATTTTCTAAAAATCAGCAAGTTATAATCATCCATAGCATCAAAAATACAGGGATGTTCCACGTTTAAAATATCTCGAACATGATATTCATTCAGCGTGATTTGAGTAAGTTCCAACATTTCTTTTTGCCACGCTTCCGCGCGATGAATCACATCTGCACGCGTACAATCAACCCATATAAATTCAGGTTCTTTGTCTAACAGTGGCGCTTTTGTCACATAGGTATAGGCTTCAGCGGAATTTAAATAAAAATAATACGTTTGCATGAATAATGAATCATGAGGTGAATGTGTCGTTTGATCATGCCATAAAAAAGTCCGCATTAAGCGGACTTTTTTAGCTGAAAGTAAATCGATTAAGCTTGAACTTGTTCGATATCTTTCATCGTTAACTTGATACGACCACGGTTGTCGACATCAGCCACTTGGACTTTAATTTCTTGACCTTCAGTCAACACATCTGACACGTTCGCAATGCGCTCATTCGAGATTTGTGAGATATGAAGAAGACCGTCAGTACCTGGAAGGATATTCACGAATGCACCAAATTCAACAATACGGATGACTTTACCCATATAGATTGTGCCTGGTTCGATTTCAGCCGTCAGCGCTTGGATCTTGGCAACTGCAGCCGCTGCAGCCGCTTTCGTTTCACCAAATACGCGAACTGTACCGTTATCTTCGATATCGATTGCAGCTTTAGTTTCTTCAGTGATCGCACGGATAGTTGCGCCGCCTTTACCAATCACATCACGGATTTTATCTGGATTGATGTTGATCACTTGGAAGGTTGGTGCGTGCATAGAAATTTCAGGACGTGCGCGTGAAATTACTTGGTTCATCTCGTTCAAGATGTGCATACGACCCGCATACGCTTGGTTGAGAGCAGCTTCCATGATCTCTTCAGTAATACCTTCAATCTTGATATCCATTTGAAGGGCAGTAATACCGTTTGCAGAACCCGCAACTTTAAAGTCCATATCACCTAAGTGATCTTCATCACCCAAGATGTCAGAAAGAACAGCGAAACGCTCGCCTTCTTTCACTAGACCCATTGCAATACCTGCAACAGGCGCTTTCAGTGGAACACCCGCATCCATCAGTGATAATGACGCACCACAAACAGAAGCCATTGAAGATGAACCATTTGATTCAGTAATATCAGATACGATACGGATTACATACGGGAAGCGATCAGCTGGTGGAAGTACGGCTTGAACACCACGACGCGCCAAACGGCCATGACCGATTTCACGACGTTTAGGACCAGATTCACGACCTGTTTCACCTACAGAGTATGCAGGGAAGTTGTAGTGCAACATAAAGTTGTCAGTTTTTGTACCAGACAACGTGTCTACCATTAATGCATCACGTGTATTACCCAAAGTCGTGGTCACGAGCGCTTGAGTTTCACCGCGTGTGAATAATGCTGAACCGTGTGCACGGCCTAATACGCCGACTTGAACATCGATGCCACGAACAGTTTTCGTATCACGACCATCAATACGTGGTTTACCAGACAAAATATTGTCGCGTACTGTACGGTATTTTAAATCTTCGAACAATTCGTTAACTTCGTCAGCAATACCTGATTCGTCATTTTCTGGAACGAACTGAGCAACCGCTTCAGCATATAACGCATCAAGCGCTGTATAACGATCTTGTTTCACAGCAATGGTGTAGGCTTCAGAGATTTTCGCTTCGAATGCGTTTTTAAGTTTACCCAGAAGCTCTTCATTCTTCGTTGGAGCAAGCCAAGTTGATGCAACCGCGCCTGCAGCAGCCGCAAATTCTTTAATCGCTTGAATCACGATTTGCATTTCGTCATGACCGAAAAGTACAGCACCGAGCATTTGGTCTTCTGAAAGTTCTTTCGCTTCAGATTCAACCATCAGTACCGCAGCTTCAGTACCTGCAACCACCAAATCAAGATCAGATTCTTTTAACTGTTCGTGGTTCGGGTTAAGGATATATTCGCCGTTGATCAGACCTACACGTGCCCCTGCAATTGGACCTGCAAATGGAACACCCGCAATTGACATTGCAGCTGAAGTACCAATCATTGCTGCAATATCAGCATCCATCGTTTTATCAGAAGACACGACAGTCGCTGTCACTTGGATTTCGTTGTAGAAACCTTCTGGGAACAACGGACGAATTGGACGGTCAATAAGACGTGAAATTAAAGTTTCAGCTTCAGATTGACGACCTTCACGTTTGCCATAACCACCAGGGATACGACCTGCTGCATATTGCTTTTCTTGGTAGTTTACAGTGAGCGGGAAGAAATCTTGACCCGCTTTTGCTTTCGGCTGTGCAACAATTGCAACCAGAACCGTCACGCCGCCCATAGTGATCACAACCGTATTGGCTTGACGCGCAACACGACCTGTTTCTAAAACAACGGTATGTTGACCGTATTGAAATTCTTTACGAATAATATTAAACATCGACATGTTTTATTTTCCTAGTTCTTTTGAACAGTTTTTCTAGTGGAGACCCCTAAGGTTTGACATTCACAACTTGGGTTTTAAATGACAAAGCTTAGAAGCCGACCTCACCAGACAATGAACATACTCACAATGAGTAAAATACGAATTTGAGACACAAAGAAGGAGCGAAACATCGCCCCTTCTCTTTTATCTAGACAAATCTAGACAGACTTTAGCTTTCAGTAATACGGCACTTAACATGCAATAATCCGAAAATAAAAGTTTAATCGAATTAACGACGTAAACCTAAAGCAGCAATCAATGCAGCATAACGAGTAGTGTCTTTACCTTTAAGGTAATCAAGAAGCTTACGACGTTGGTTAACCATACGGATTAGACCGCGACGGCTATGATGGTCGTGTTTGTGTTCTTTAAAGTGACCTTGCAAATCATTGATTTGTGCAGTCAATAGAGCTACTTGTACTTCTGGTGAACCAGTGTCATTTTCTGCGCGAGCAAATTTAGCGATGATCTCTGCGCGGTCTGCATTTGTTAAAGCCATTCGATTTCTCCGAGATGCTTATAAGATAAGTGTTTGATACAAATCAACTTCGTTCTTCAAAACTCGGCTGACTGCCGTGCATCACTACAGCAGTGGACTATTTTAAAGGAACGACCCTCAAATTGCAAAGTTATCCGCCTTTAATTCTACTTACATATTTAAGTCAAATTTTAGGGCACATCAGACACTGACTTTAAATCAAGATCGTTGCACACTGAATTTTAATAACAACAGATAAGAAATGGATGACACGTGAAATTATTTTCGACCAATACCCATCACGTCCCTGCTGACTTACACAGCATTACAGCCATACAGCATGAAGTTGCACCTGAGCTGGGCGGCATGACACAAACGCAAATTGATAAAATTTGGCACAGTGTCGAAAGCCTATACAGAACTGGAAATCATCCCATGATCAGTATGTGTCTAAGACGTCATGGACAGATCTTACTGAATCGCAGCCTGGGTTATAGCCGAATTGATGTTCAACATAAAAAATCAGAACAGGTTCAAGACCAGCATCATGTGATTGCAACGCCTGATACGCCCGTATGTTTATTTTCTGCATCAAAAATCGTCAATGCCATGTTGGTTCATTTACTGAATGAACAGGGCAAAATTAATTTGCTCGATCCCGTCAGCCATTACATTCCTGAATTTGCAGCCAACGGAAAACGTCGTGCCACAATCTTTCATTTATTGTCACATCGGGGTGGTATTCCCAAAATTGAAACTGAGGTGACGCCTGAGCTATTATTTGACCGCGAACAAATTTTACAGCATCTTTATGCGGCGAAACCGATTAGCCGTGCAGGATCACAACTGTCTTATCATGCCGTGACGGCAGGCTATATATTGGGAGAGTTGGTTGAGCGCGTGTCAGGACAAGATATTCGTGAGTTTTTGCATGAACATATTGAAAAACCTATGGGCATGCCCTTCTTTAATTATGGCTTAAAAGCTGAATATCGTGATCAAGCTGCATTGAATTATCCGACAGGAATACACCCTAAACTGGGTACAGATCTATATTTGAATCGCGTTTTGGGTGGTGGCTTACAACTGGCGGTGGATGTTACCAACGACACAAGATTTATGGATACCGTCTGCCCTGCTGGCAATATTTATACTTCCGCAGAACAAGCCAATCGTTTTTTTGAAATGCTGCTCAATGGCGGAAGGTATCAAGGTAAAAAGATTTTAAGCCCAGAAACAGTATTCCGAGCAACGCTTCCGACCTCAAATGTCACCATTGACCGAAGTCTCCTTGCGCCGATGCGTTATGCACTCGGTCCCATGCTGGGCAGCAACCCGATTGGAATTTTTGGCCCAAATACGGGTCAAGCCTTTGGTCATTTGGGTTTTTCTAACATTTTATGTTGGGCCGATCCTGAACGTGATATCAGTATCTCATTTTTAAATACGGGAAAATCTGTGGTCGGTACGCATTTACCTGCACTTGCCAATGTGCTTTATCAAATTTCAAAGCAATGTCCAAAAATTCCAAAAGAGCAAAGACGCTCCTTGTTTGGCTCAGATCAAATGGAATCCAACATTGTTTAAACCCTGCGTAATCAAGTTTATAAAATATTAGACGTTTGATATGAGAAAAGCCCTAAGTAACCTTAGGGCTTTTCCGTGCGCTGTAGATTCTTATATTTTAATTATCATTATATTATTTATATTTTTATTCAAAGTGATTCTTTCACTTTTCTAATGCATACGTTCCATGTTCTCAAGAGTTTCTATTCCTTATGCTTTGCATTATGGCAGAATAAAAATGACACTCAAGTCACACTTTTCGCATCTTTGTGTAAGTAAATTCGTACAGCGTGTAAGCAATGTATCAAAATTGCTTATTTTATAGACATAAAAAAGCCCTGTAGTCTCTCCCAAAACTACAAGGCTTAGCGGCTGTAAGTTTCCTCTTTTATCACTTACGTCTTGTAAGGTCGCAGTCTCTCGACTTTAAGTTATTATTATTGAGCGATATTATTCAACTTTCCGTGTTGAACACTTTATGTATGCAATCATCGCAAAAAAGAACAAGAACCTCTATGCGCTAATTTCTCGAATCTGTGTACGCCATTGCTTACAAAATGCGTTAACATTTTTAAATGTTTGATAAAACTATCTTATTCATTTTATTGACCAAACCGCTGCGCCTCGTGGTTTTTATGGTCAATGCTTGTCGCAACGCATTTGGACTAACCAGCAGACTGACGACTGATTTTGCACGGGTTATTGCGGTATAAATCAGCTCTTGGCTTAAGAGTTTTGTTGCAGATTCATCCAAAACCACAGTCGTATGCATAAACTCAGAACCTTGCGATTTATGAATGGTTAAGGCAAAAGCCGTTTGAATGGATTTCGGCAAGCGTGTTGCGGGTAACCATTTGTCTAAACTGGGAAAATAAACTTCAAACAGGTCAGCTTGCGTACGGTGCTTAAAACACAAACCAATATCGCCATTTGACACCCCCAACTGATAGTCGTTGTAGCTCATCATTACGGGACGTCCAATATACCAATCGCCCTGCTTTACAATTCGAGGCAGTGCCTTAAGTAAAGCTTTTTGCATTTCACCATTTAAGCGATCTAAGCCCAATTCACCATAGCGAATCGCCGTTAAAATGCGGTAGCGATCAAAAGCATCTATGACCTTAGGCACATTTTCCTCAGTATAGCCATTTTGCATATAGGCATCTAATGCATGAAAGTAATCTTGATAGCCTGAGCTGAGTTTTTCATAATATTGAGTTAAGGCAACTGCACTGATCTGGTCTGTGCTCTGATCTGTGATGTACTCAAGTTGCACCACATCATTCATCCCCTGCTTTAAAGGGATCGGCTGAAGCTCTCCCGCTGTCACAATTTGCTTTTCAAATGCATGGAGCATCTGTGCAGAATCAGTTTGATACTTTGCGGACTGTATAAATTGTGCAGTTTCACCAATGCGTGCGCCTGCTTTAAATCGGCGCGTGGTGATCAAGTTAACGCAATTTTCTGCGAGCGCATCTACATTTTGTAAATCTGCCAACACAGAACCGACATCCACAGACGCCAACTGATTGGCATCGCCCAATAAAATCAGTCGACAATGATCAGGTACGGCTTCAAATAGTAGCGTTGCCAAATTTAGATCCAGCATAGACGCTTCATCAATCACGATTACATCATACGGCAGCGGCTGTTTCAGATTGAATCTGGCTTTGAACTGCGTGCCTAAACCCAAAAGTCGATGCAAGGTGAATGTGTCTTGTTGTTTTAAACGCGCTGAGACCAAGCCCAAGGCATTCAGCTTTTCATCTGCAAATGAACTTTGCATGGCTTCTTTCATGCGCTGTGCAGCTTTACCTGTTGGCGCTGCCATGGCAATTCGAATATCGGGCATGGCTTGACTGAGCACCGCAATAATGCGCGCCAAAGTATAAGTCTTCCCTGTGCCTGGACCACCCGTGATGATATTTAAGGCATTTTTGGCGACCATGCTTAGGGCACTTTTTTGATGAACGTCTTGGAGTAAATGTTCAAAGGCCTGTACATCGACAGGGTCAATGTTCTGCTGTTTTAGACGCTTAACTTGTAGTGCCAAGCGCTGCTCTAAACTCCAGTAGCGATATAGATACAGATACTGCTCATCAGATACAAAAGGCGCAACCTGCTGGTGGCTGGCTTGCTCATCTGTCACCATCAAATGATGCAGCTGTTCAAGCGCTGACTCTGGTTTTTCAATACAACTGTCGCCTTGCGTAGTGGCAAGCAGGATCTGCTCAATCAAATTAATGGATTGTTCATTTTGTTTTATATCATTTGAAGCCTGTTTTAGAATGAATTCAGCCCAAGTCCTCACCCATTGCGGTGCTTGACTCTCACGTTGCTGTTTATTTTCCACACAGTTATCCTCAAAGTTATCAACATGGTTCTAAACACTATTATCCACAATGTAACCTAATGTTTAATATTTAATTACCACAATATATCACGCTGTTTTGATGTTTTTATCATCAGTAAAATGACCCAAAATTGCATCAAGTCTTAAAATAAATTCATCCTCTGGTTTCCAGTAGACATAACCTTGTTCCGCGTGACCATTCATACCGCGTAAATACAAATAGCTTGCACCGCCCAAATCTCGTTCAATGTGATAATCCCGCAACTGAATTTTTAGATAACGATGTAGTGCCACCAAATATAATCCGGCCTGCAACCAATAACTGGCATGGCTCATGCTCTCTTGAATTGCACTGACTTGATAGCTTTCTTGACTCAAACCTAAAAAATTACTTTTATAATCCGCAATATGGTATCGCTGACCATCGAAGAACACCAAGTCAATCTCACCTTTGAGATAACGCGCTGAATGTGCATCTTTAAACTCAGGCATCACAATGCCGTATTCTTGGAACAATTGATGAATACGGGGAATTGCTAAGATACGATCTGAAAGCGCCAAATAAAATGGAAATTCAGCCAAATGCTGATCTGGATTTAATTGACTCAGTTTGAACTGATTTAAAATGGGTGTGCTTAAAATCTCAGCCAGCCAAGTCACCATTAAATCCATCAATAAAGCTTCAGGTTCAGATGCTTGTGGAAATGCTTTGGCCACCTTTTCCAGTAACTCACGCCATAAAATTGAATAATCATTTTTTAAACGGCGTTTGAGCTCCAGTGCCCAATACGCTGAATTTTGAAAATCAATATGCTCAAAAATCTCATGCAAGAAATTGCCTGCCAGCGTGCCCATGGGGAAATTGGCTTTGATCCATGCAATTGGCTGATGACTCAATTCTTGACTCAGCGTCTGACTCGTGTCGACCTGAGTTAAAGGCTGATGCACTTCATCCTCTGCACTGCTTTGTTCAGTGTCCATGACGGCCAAAGCATCTTGAATTTGCTTTCGGGTCAGATGCTGTGCCAAATAACTAAAACTTGTTTTTGCACGTGGATAAAACCGTTGTAGCGGAAAAGGATCTGCCTGTAGCTCAGCGTTCACCGCTGTCGAATTCGATTTTAATTTTGGTGGTTTTTCAGTGAGTAACGGCTCGCTAACACTATAAGGATGGGTAAATACGTCCGCGCCATGTCCCCGCCAAAAAGCCAAACCAGTGGTGGAAGTGCCTTTACTATCACTCAACATGGCATACACGCGGTGACTTGCACGCGTCAATGCCACGTACCATAAGCGCCGATGCTCGGCTAAATTACGCTCTTCATGCTGTGCAATCGCGACTTCATCTAGGCTATTTTTATCATGAATGGCGACCACACGATGCTCTTCAACTTTGCCAGTCTGGGGATGAATCCGCTCTGCTTTAGAAAAATTGAGGGTTTTATTGATTTCGGTAACGGACTTATCTGCCCCCAATAAAAAGACGATTTTAAACTCTAAGCCTTTAGATTGGTGAATGGTCATGAGCTGTACACCTGCGTCATTGGAGAGCTTACGTTCCATTTCCCATTCACGTTGCATCGGTGCGGTAAGCTGCTTTAAATACCAATGATATAGATTCTGCGCACCTTGATAGGTTTCACTGTGCTGACTCAGCGTTTCAGTCAAATGACGCAGGTTCACCACCGCACGTTCATTGTCTCGGCTTTGCTTTTCAACCAACAGCATCCAGACCTGAAATTGATTCAGACACAATTGCCATGCAGTAAGAAAGCCTTGATTCAGCCACACTTCACGAATCTGATCAAATCGCTCAATGTAGCGACTTAAGCCATCGGGCTGCATCTCAAGTTGGATCAACTTATGTAAATTAAAACCCAACAGCCGACTGAGTAGCGCACGTTTAATTTTGGCTTCATCAAAGGGGTGCATGATGGCACTGAGCACCGCGCCCACATCCCGTGCCACTTGGCTTTCAAACACGCTTTTTTTAGAAGGTCGATTAACCGCTATGCCTAAATACTCAAGCGCAGATTGAACTTTATCTAAGCCATCATGGTTTTTAGACAACACTGCAATATCATTTTCATCTAAACCACGTGCAGGACTACCGTCAATGCTTAACTGGCCTTGAATAGATTGATTTAAGAGCTGTCGAATGTTCCAAGCGACTTGTTCGGCTTCAGTATCTTTATCTTCAAGTTGAATCCAGCGCAGTGGCGATGGATTGATGTCTTGCTGATCCATCAATGCAGGATGTGGACGACTACCCGCTTGCACCGGGGTATAACTGACCTCTTCGCCAAAATCAATTTGACGTTGAAACAATGCATCGACCACTTCAACCAAGGGCTGAACCGAACGGTGATTATGAATCAAATGATAAGCATGACCGTTTTTTCCAAAAACATCCTGATGCGCTTTTAAGAAAGTCAGCATGTCACCACCGCGGAAACCGTAAATTGCTTGTTTACGATCTCCGACCATGATCATACAGCCCTGATCAACCCGCTTTGAATGACGCCAAATCTGCGCCAGCATGTCGTCCTGATCCTGATTGGTGTCTTGAAATTCATCGACCAAAATGAGTGGATATCGTGCATGGACGTAGCTGGCAAAGCGTTGCCCTTGCTCACCGTATAAAGACTCAGCAAGGGTGCGGATTTGCTGTGCAAAGGTGGTTTCACCCTTTTGCTGTAGTACTTGCGGTAAGCGTTTTTTCACTTCACTGGCAAGATGATATTTTAAATAACTGTCTAGCTGATCTAAATCCAAATTTAGCTTGGCGAGCGCTTCAATAAAAGCCTTTAAAGCCACAATCACCGAATGTTGTTGAAAGGTATTCAGTACATCTTCAGGACATTTGTTTAAGGGTTTCTTCGTGGTGAGTTCCGTGATCAGCTTTAAAGTGTTGGCATATTGCGCAGCGAACAGCGCATACGCGCCTTGCTGTTTTAACGCATCAAAAAATTCAGGCAATTCCTGTTGAAAAAACTGCTGCATTTTGGCCTGTTCACGCCATTTTTTTGCCAATATTTTAATGTATTGACCTTCAGCTGAATAATATTCAGACAAGCTTTCCAGTTGCTTTAAATCCACTGCCAAGACAGCGTCAATCTGTTGCTGAAACGCTTCAAGATCCATGACAGGTGGTAAAACAGCTTGAAAATGCGCAGAGGCAAAGTTCAAACTATTTTCAACCACAGCGACATAGGCATCTTGCGATTTTAGTTTTTTATTTAACAGTAAATAATCAATCGTAGGCTGGGGCTGTAACTGAATCCATTCACGCAAGACATCATGAATCAGCTGATAACTATACTGTTTGGCATCATCGGTAATAGTCGCATATTCGATTTTGCCACTTTCAAAAGCAAATTCACGCAGCAACTTTTGACTAAAACTGTCCAGCGTCCCCACAAAAAGCTCATCCAACTGATCAATGACCAATTTAATTCGCTCACAGGCATAGCCAATTCGATTTGAAAATGTCTTGAGCAAGACGTGAAACAAGGGATCAGTGGCTTGTTCAGCGTGAACCAAGACCTGCTGTTCTGTCAGTTCTCTACAGCCCTCAAAATACTTTTGGGTTTCAACCAAACGTGCGCGTACTCGTGTTTTTAATTCTGCAGCAGCCTTTCGGGTAAAAGTAGTGGCAATCACCTGATTGGGTAAATATTTTTCCAATAAAATCCGTACCATCAGACTCGATAGCGTATAGGTTTTACCGGTTCCTGCTGAGGCTTCAATCCAGTGTAGACCACTAAATTGCATATCCTGTATCGGTTGAGTTGAGACCTTTTGTGTGTTCATGTCTTATTTCTCAACCACCGTTTGATGTAGATAAATTGGCTGATATAAATCATAAGCGTAGCTATCGCAGGCATCTTGAAGTAAGGCGGTGGTGTCCTGCTCTTGCAAAATAAATTGCCAGTCACGATGCTTTTTACTCCATTCCATATCGGCCAAAGCAAAAGGCAAAAATGAATCGCTCTTGTCCCATTCTTTTTGTAGGTCTTTAAAGTTGGCAATGGTGGATTTGCCAAATTCATCGCTTTGCCATTCCAGCGCTTTGCCTTTTTCAGCCAATAACAGCAACAGTGCCGCAGGCAATACCAAGGGCTGTTGCTGGGCGT
The DNA here is from genome assembly GCF_001612555.1 of Acinetobacter sp. TGL-Y2. NCBI lineage: Bacteria > Pseudomonadati > Pseudomonadota > Gammaproteobacteria > Moraxellales > Moraxellaceae > Acinetobacter > Acinetobacter sp. TGL-Y2. The sequence goes on from NZ_CP015110.1 coordinate 3,024,905, forward strand.
AGTCATAAGCATCTAGCCAAGCCTTTAAATACGTTTTCGCTTGCGTAGTGGTTAAACCACTATTCACAATAGTGACATCACTCAACACTGCAATACGTTCGAATTTTGCTGAACGCTGATCGTCTAAGTTTAAAAAAGTTAACCATAATAAATATTCAAGCCAGACTTTGGCCCGGCGTTTGGCACGCCCACTCGATGCATCTAAGCTGACCCACGTGCTGACTGCATTTTTAGGGACGGTAATGCTCATGGTGAAATCAGGTCGAATACGCCATTGGCGCTGCGTGGTTTGGGTCACTTCAGTTGCATACTGATGCAGTCTTTGTTTTAGGCTGTCTTGCTCTGCCAAGCTCATGTTTAAAACACTGTGCTGGACTTTACCCACAGGCAACTGATCTTGCAGAATCCGTAGATCCAAGCCTGCGTCATGACTGGCTTGTTGCTGTAGGAAATCCCGTATCGCATAGCGTCCTAAACCATCCAACACCAAAGGCTCGTGTTGTGCAGGTATATCTTGCGGTTTTAAATTTTCCACGCCCAAAGTTTTCAAATATAAACGTGCGGGGAAAGTGATATCTTGAATCCATTGCCCGGCATCAATCACTGTGCCGTTTTCAGCGGGTCTGACATAGATCTCATTGACCCATGGTTCGCGCTTGTGGGTTGCCTGCCCCAGTTGTTTTGCCACCTCAAACCATTGATCTTGATAACGGCGGATAGATCTGCCATCAAACCCCATCGGATCAAAAGGCTGTAAAGGATGAACCTGATACAGCTGTTGAATATGGGTCGCCACCTCAATCTCATTTAAATAAAGAGTCGAAGCTGAATCAGTCTTGACCTCAGAAGTTTCGGCATCAAGTGTGGTATTTGCTGCGCGAGTAATGAAAGCCAAATGGCTGATCAACTCTTGCAAGACACTTGAAGGCTCACGCACTTCACTATCGCTCACATCAAAACCATTATAAAACAGCCATAAATTTTGCTGTGCCAACAAAACGGCATCTAAAAATGCACCCTGATCATCTTCTAAGCGTGAACGATCACCGAGTTGGGGTTTGAGTAAACTCATCAAATCAAAGGGCACTTGAGTATTTCGGTTTGGAAATTTTCCGCTGTCCAAATTCAGCACCACCATCAACTTATAAGGTAGCGGACGAATATGCCCAATCTGACTAAAGGTGATTTGTCCTGTAGGAAGTGCCTGTTCAAGTTGACTGTCTAGAGTGCTTTGAATTTCTTCAAGTAAATACGGCAAGGGCAATTGAATATGATACAACTCATGCTGCTGCGGTTTGTCTTTTTCATAATTATAAGACAGAGTCAGCATGGTGTACTGCTTTTTCACGATTTTATGCACGGCTTGTAGGGTTTCAACCCCTGAATTTTGAAACTCTTCAATCTCTTGTTTTAAAATATCAAGCCACTGCTCAACCGGTTTACGCAAACCTTGCTCATGCATGAGCATCCAATCACGGCGCACAGCAAAGTCTTGATAAATTTCAATCAGCTGAGCAATCAATTCAAAATCACTACTCAGTACATGCGCAAAGCTTAAAGTCTCATCAAATATCGTATGTTCAGGGATTGCAACACCGAGTGCCAAACGATCCAATGCAAATTTGAAACTAAAGCGATAATCTTGATCATCTGCGCTTAAACTTTGTTGTAAATGTTCAGCGTCTAGTCCACGTTTAAAGCCTGCGTTTACCAATAGCTCCACCATGCGCTCAGTGCTGTCAATATCCAGCGCATAACGAATCTGTGTGGCACTAAGGCTAAGCCAATCCGCAAAGTCTTCTAAGCTAAAGCGTCCCGTGACCAGTTGAATGCGTCCCAGTATAGCGCGCCAAGCATTGTTGACATCAATTTGAGTCACCCCTGCAATTTTCACAGGCAAGAACACGCCGTCTTGGAAACTGCTTTGCGGAAAAACACTCCGAATCAGCGGTTCCATTTGTTTTAAATCGGGTGCTAAAACCAAAATATCACTGGGACGTCGTGGATGTTCAGGCGTGCCTTGTGCCAACCAATGAATCAATTGTTCTTTTAATACTTCTAATTGTCTTAGGCTCGAATGACAAACATGAATTTGAATCGAATCATCATCTTCCGCTAGCACATAAGCTTGCTGTTCAGGCTCCACCAGATACAAAATATCGGATTGTAATTTGCCTAACAGATGGCTCGGATATTCATCCACAAAGGCATCAATCCACTGCCCCTCTTCACCTGAAGACAGATTGGATAAGATCGAAAAATGATCACGGGCTTGTTTACCAAAACGGGTCAATAAGGGATGGCGTGATTCGCGCACTTCGGCATTGAAATTTAAGGTAAAGGCATCAAAAAAACGCGCAATGTCATCATCGGACGCTTTGGGATTTTTCGCAATAAATCGCTCTTTGACACTTAAGTCATAACGTTTTTTCCAATTTGGATCGACACTGTCTGCCCAGTATTCTTGCGAAGGGTTGTAGTGCAAAATCAGCACATCCAGATACTGACCCAAGCGCCGTAAAAACTGCAATTGGGAGGGCGCTAAATCCAACAAGGTAAAAATAATCACCTGTTCTGGTAAATTTTTTAGTGCTTCGAATCGTGAAGTTTTATCATCCATGACCTTCCAAAATTCAACATCAATACTTTGCATTTCAACAAAATCATCATGAAACGTATGCTGCCATAACCAGCGCTGCCACTGCTCTAACTCTTGTGCTTGGTTGAATTTAAAACTAACATCTTGTTCTTTATTTTGTGGAAATAACTGTTCAATATCTAAGGCTTGGTTTGCACCCCACTGGCTCAACCAGTTGGTCGGGCAAGTACATAGCGCTTCACAATTTCTTTGACAGTCCCCGCGGTACTGCATGTAATTACTGAACAGTTTAGAGACTTGCTCAGACACCCAATACAACATGCTTTGTTTTTTGAGTTGTTTTTCGACACTTTGTTCAAGCCTTGAAGCACTGTCATAAATCCGCTGCACAATTGCAAATAAAGGATGATCAGCGTTGAGCGGATTGTCATCACTATCAATAAAGGTTTTTAAGGTTTGATAAATACGCCACTTCATCATCAAACGTGGAATGTTCGCCTTACGCACATGGTCTTTGTCGTCTAACACCTGCTGATAACAAAACCATTGAAAGCCGCGAATACGCTGATGAAATTGACTGTTGGCACTTATGCCTTGTTGTTCTGCAATGGTTTGGGTCAGCCACTCTTGAATAGCGGGGCTTGGAACCACAAAATGTTCAGTGCCCAGGACAGCAAAAGGATTCTTGGACGGCTGCTGAATACGCAGCAATACGCCTTGCACCAACACATCAATTTGCTGGCTTTGAATAACATGAATCCCCATAGTCCCTCTTTTTCTGTGCTTAAACCAAAGCATTCATAAATGCACAAAATCATAAACATAAATTACTATACATCTTAAACTGAGTATGTCACTTTTGTTGCAAAGACTTCATAAAACTTCATAAAACCGTGCTCAAGCACGCGTTTTTAACACAAAAATCAAATCGATCTCTTAGGTGACTTGTTATGAAAATCGATAAACTTCCAGACTCTATCGATCCAAATTTAGATTTAGAACAAATCCGTGAGGAATGTCTAGAATTAGTTAAAAAGCGCTCTTATGTATCCGCGGGCGTGGCTATGATTCCTGTACCTTTTTTAGATGTCGTGATTGATGTGGGTATGCTGTCTATGCTGATCCCTGAAATCAACACCCGTTTTGGATTGTCCCCTGAACAAATCAGTGTGTATGATCCTACAACCAAAAAAGTGCATTGGAATGAACTGCGCAAACGTGGCTTTGAATTTTCAGGTTTAGTGGTGGCACGTACAGCAGCAAAAAGTTCACTCAATAATATTGCAGCTAAAGTCCTGACCAAGCAAGTGACTAAATTCATTCCTTTAGGTGGCTCAATTATTGCCGCAAGTTTGGGTTATATCGTCATGAAAAAAGTCGCTGAAGCGCATGTCGAAGAAAGCTACAAATTGGCAAAAAGCGTACAACAGAAACAAAAAGCCAATATTGTGAGTTAATTCATAAACAAAAAAAGCGGATGATTCATCCGCTTTTTTGACTATTTTTTTAGCTCAATGAAGTAAAATAAAGCGCTATTAAATATAACCCATACGCCTTACTCCGCTTTTAACTGCGTTAACAACGCTCTTAAAATCTGAATGCGCGCTGAATATTTATCATTGGTGGCAATCACATACCACGGCGCATACGCCGTGTTGGTTCTGTGCAACATATCTGCTGCTGCTTCTAAATAATCATCCCAACGTTCACGGTTACGCCAGTCCTCATTTGTGATTTTAAAACGTTTGTGTGGTGTTTGTTCGCGGGCTTTAAATCTTGCTTCTTGTTCATCTTTACTAATGGCTAACCAAAACTTCACCACCACGGTCTGCGTATCTGATAAATCTTTTTCAAAACGATTAATTTCATCATAAGCACGTTTCCACTGGACATCCGAGGCAAAACCTTCAACACGTTCGACCAACACTCTGCCATACCATGAGCGGTCAAAAATTGAGATGTTTTCCTCATCTAACAGTTTGTTCCAAAAACGCCATAAATAAGGACGTGCCAGTTCATATTTTTCAGGTGCGGAAATGTTGTAAATCCCGTATTCACGTGGATCGAGTTTTTTCACAATACGTTTAATTGCGCCGCCCTTGCCTGCTGCATCCATGCCTTCAAACACAATCACGGTTTTTCGACCTTCAACCCGAAGCGCCGCTGCAACTTGTTTGGTGAGCTTTTTCAGTTCAGCTTTATAATCTTCCTCAACCAACACCTCTGTGCTCGGTTGTAACAGCACTTCAGGCACAGGTGCTTGGTGCCATTTGCTTCGTACTTTTAAGGCATGATTGGGTAAATTTGTTAAATGTTTTAAGACATGTTCAGCAAAGAGATGATCACGCTGCTGTTCATCTTCACAATCAATAATCAACCAATCATCGGTAAATTTACGACGTAAACGTTGTAGGCTGTCGTATTGTTTTTTATTACGCCAATCCAGTCCATGCAACTTATGCCAGCGCTGCTCTGATACATCCATTTTATCGAGGCGTTTTTGCAAAGACTTCCACGACAAATCAAACCAGACTTTGACTACATCAACATGGTTATTTTTTAAGTCTTGCTCGAAGGCTTGCATCTGCTGCGTATACGCTTCAAATAACGTTTCATCAAAGGGTTTTGACACATGCAATGTGGTCGCCAAGAGGTCACTATACCAATTGCCAAACAGTATAATCATCTGCCCTTCTGCCGGAATAAAACGCGTATAAGGCTGCCAAAAAGGTGTGGTGGTGTTCATCAAATGCGGTGGATCGGCTTTGACTCTTAAATAACGTGGATCAACCCATTCACGCAGCTGTTTGACCGACTCGCCTTTGCCTGCAAGCTCAATGCCACTGACCAAAACCACTAGACTTTTGGCATTCTTCTTAGCTCGGGTATCTTTTAACGCATATTGTGCTTCAATGAGTTTAAGAGTGAGGTCTTCTGATTTAAGTTCTAATTCTGTTTCAGTATCATGCATAGAGGGCTCGAATTTATTGTGTTTTAATCAGTATACTCAACTCTCCTGGTTCTCTTAAATATCGCGGTACAATTTATTGCAAATGTCCGCGTTTGAAATGTATTTTGCCTCAAAAATGCCATGCACTGACTTTTATTAAAACGTTTGCCTTTGAATTTGTCATAGTAGTTTTGATTTAAGCAGATTATGCTTTTACATGCCGAACATCACTGAGCATTAACATGTCTAAACTTGCTGAACTAGATCAACTTTTAGAACAATATAAACAATTAAATTATCATTCAGATCCGATCTTAAAGCAGCGTTTGAATGAAGCTCAAGCTTGGCTTAAAAACCGTATTCAAGATACTCATCACCTGCTCTTTAATGAGCCAAAACATCAGCTCATGGCACAGTATTTTATTAACCGACTCTATGGCGGTGCTGAGTTTGATGATTTAGCAGTGCAAATCGAACGTTTACTGAAATATGCCCATAAAGCTGAAAAAATTATTCCTGAAAATGCCATTAAGACTGGTTTAAAATCGGTTGGACTTGCGGTACTTGCCATGCAACTTGATGAACAAGTGGCAAAGCAATTATTAAAAGATTACCCCGTAGATCAACCGATTGATGATGAAATGATGCGCTTGACCTTAATCAAAGTCGATCAAGCAGAGGCACGTCAGCAACAGCTGAATATGCTGGATGATTTAGGCACCAGCTTAGACAAATATATGCGTTCATTCATTATGCATACGGCCTTTAAAATGTGCAAAGGTACGGCCAGCAAATACAAATTTGAATTGATGTATGACTTTATAGGTGAAGGTTTCTTGGCCATGAAACCCATGAAATCTGCGGCAAATTTCATTGCGCGCTTTACTGAAAAAGAGCGTTTAATCATAGAGAATGTTCATTCATTGAAAGCGCATCCATTTAAACTTTAACCGCCTATATGTTAAAATTTGACGTGCTAAATTTCGACTGATTTTTTATATCTAAATGAACATGGCTCAAGTCGATAACAGGATTTTAGCTTGAGTTTCATACTTCATATATACGGCTTAAAACTAAATCATGTTCAGCTGTATATATTAGGTGAAAGCGAACAAATATTATTTTCCTAAAACACCTCACAAAAACTTAACACTGCTAATTTTTTTTATTTCTGTATATTATTCATATCAATTGCATGATCTACACTGTAAAAAATTAAAGAATCTGTCATCATGCAAGTTCAACCAGATTTACTATTATTTGTGTTCAGGAGTGACTCGAATGTCTAATGAAAACCAACAGCCAACTGCTCAAACTGAGCTGGCCAATAATACAGACACAGTCAGTCCTTTTTTAACCGAGCCATTACCCACAGGTACTGCACAAGGTCAGCAGCAATCATTACAACAAAAACTGACCGATACCCCAGTGACAGGTTCAGTCCCAAAATACAATTTGCCACGTGGTGCAAATACCGGCAATGTCGGTGAGACCACCCATTTTGGTTTCCAAACGGTAAATAGTGAAGAAAAAGCACAAAAAGTGGCTGAAGTATTTCATTCTGTTGCCAGTAAATACGACATCATGAATGACATCATGTCATTTGGTATTCATCGTTTATGGAAACGCTTTGCGATTAATATGTCAGGCGTACGCCGTGGTCAGCATGTGCTGGATATTGCAGGCGGTACAGGTGATCTTGCCAAAGTATTTAGCCGTGAAGTCGGTCCCACAGGTCATGTGGTTCTGTCTGATATTAACGAATCGATGCTCAATGTCGGTCGTGATCGTTTACTCGATGCGGGCTGTAGCAATGTCGATTTCGTCTTGGCCAATGCTGAAACTTTAGAGCCATTTGCAGACAACAGTTTCGATCTTTTAACTATCTCTTTTGGTTTACGTAATGTGACCGATAAAGATGCAGCATTGGCTTCGATGTACCGCGTCCTTAAGCCAGGTGGTCGTTTATTGATTTTAGAATTTTCTAAACCTGTGTTTGAGCCATTTTCTAAGCTTTACGATTTGTATTCGTTTACTGCCCTTCCAATCATGGGTAAAATCATTGCCAATGACGCAGAAAGTTATAAATATTTGGCGGAATCCATTCGTATGCATCCAGACCAACGTACCCTAAAAGGCATGATGGAAAATGTAGGCTTCCAAAACTGTGATTATCACAACTTAACCGCAGGTATTGTGGCGGTTCACCGTGGCTTTAAACTCTAAGTTTAAGCAATAGGGTTCATTATGTGGTCGATTCTTGCACTGGGTGCAGCTGAACGTTTGATTCATCAATGTATCAATTTGGATGCGATTAGTCGCATTCAGCTCAATGCGCTTCAGGGCAAAATACTGCGGGTGGTGATTGATTCACCACAGCTGTCTGTCGATGTATTTTTTGATACTGAAAAAGTGCGTTTAGAACCCACTGTCACGGGTCAAAGTATCAAGCCATCTATTTTTGAACAGCGTCCTTTTGATGAAATCAAAACCATCACTGAGGCGACTGCCACCTTACACGTTGAAAATGTGGTAGCACTGCTTAAGCTTTTATTGGCAGAGGATGTGGGCAATATTCCACTACAAGGGGATTACCATCTGTTGCAAAATATCCAGCGGATTATTCAACAGGCTGAGCCAGATCTTGCCGCTAAACTCAGTGACTGGATTGGTCCAAACCTCGCCAGTCAAGTGGGTAAAATTCAAGCCGTACCCAAACATCTATTTCGCTCTTTCGACAGTCAATTGTTTGTGGTCGAAGACTTTTTAAAAGAAGACAGCGGTCTGTTTGCGCCGCGCTGGCAAATGGATGACCTAAATCAAGACACGCGTCAGTTGACCCAAAATATTGACCGTTTAGACGCCAAAATTCAGCAGCTTCAATCTCAATTTAATTCCCATTAAAATATTAGGTAAGTGCATTTATGATTCCGCATATTAGACGTTTAATCGAACTTTGGCGCATTGCCGCGCACTATAGACTCGACACGTTGGTTGCTGCGGAAGATATACCTGCAAAAGCCCGTCCCTTACTGAAACTGATTCACATGCACCCTGCTGCATGGTCAAGTCGAGAGCGAAAAAACCCACTGAAGCTCAAAGAAGCTTTAGAAGAAATGGGGCCGCTGGCGATTAAATTGGGACAACTGCTGTCTACACGTCGTGATTTGATTCCACCTGAACTGTTGCAACAATTGGTTTTACTTCAAGATCGAGTCAAACCCTTTGACAATGATGTCGCGAAAATGCGTATTCAGGAATCACTCAAAGCCGACGTCAATACATTATTTGCACGCTTTGATACGCAGCCGCTTGCCGCAGCATCCATTGCACAAGTACATACTGCCGCACTGCATGATGGTCGTGAAGTGGTTGTCAAAGTGACGCGCCCGAATATTCGTGTGCAGATTATCCAAGATTTTGAAATCTTAGAATGGCTTGGGGCTTTTCTTGAAAAACGCCTAGAAGCTGCACGCGCACTGCATCTCTCTGAGATTATTCAAAACTATCGTCAAATTATTTTAAATGAATTGGATTTGACTTTAGAAGCTGAAAATACCCGTCGTATGCGTCATTACTTTACTGGCTCAAGCATGATGTATGTGCCTGAAGTATATATGGACAGTAAAGACGTGATGGTGGCTGAGCGGATTACCGGTGTTCCAATTTCAGATATTGCAACCTTTGATCGCTTGGGCATGGATCGTCAGGATTTGGCTGAAAAAGGCTTAACCATTTTCTTCACCCAAGTCTTTCGCGATAACTTTTTCCATGCAGACATGCATCCCGGAAATGTCTTCGTAGAAACGATTCATCCCGCCAATCCGCGTTTTATCGCTCTGGACTGCGCGATTATGGGTGAGCTGTCCAAACACGACCAAATGACCATTGCGCGTATGCTTTTGGCGGTCATGAACAGCGACTTCATGCAACTGATTTTGATTGTGCATCAAGCCGGTTGGATTCCACCGGGCACCGATCAAGATGCATTGGCGCGAGAAATGCGTCGCACTGTTGGCCCCATGGTGTCTAAACCCATGCATGAGCTTGATTTCGCGGGAATCTTGCTGCAAGTCATGGATATTGCACGCCGTTTCCATTTAGAAATTCCACCGCAATTGATGCTGTTACTGAAAACCTTAGTCCATGTTGAAGGCTTAGGTACAGATCTTTATCCAGAACTTGATATTTGGAAGCTTGCGAAACCGATCTTGAGTGACTGGATCAAAGCGCAAATGAATCCACAAAAAAATATCAAAGAATTGGGACAGAAAATTCCTGATTTATTGCTGGGTGCACAGGATTTACCCACGCTTTTCATTGACAGCTTAAATGGCTTAAAAAATCAATCCGCATGGCATGCTAAGCAATTAAATGAACTTCAAAGCATGCGCTTGCAAATGGAACATCAGCAAAAACGCAGTTGGATTTTTGGAAGTTTGATTGCGATTTTATTGTCGATTGCAATGATTGCGCCGTGGTATATTTCTGTGATTCTTATTGTTTTGGCCAGTTTGATTGCGATTTGGCGTGTGGCGAAGTGATTTAAATATCTCACTTGAGTCTATCGCTCTAAATGCCCCTACCGAATGCCTGTATAAAAAAGCCCCTGACACATCAGGGTCTTTTTTATTGAAATCAATACCTCTATCGCCTTCAGTGCTTTTTTATTAAATTGATGCCGAAGAATAAAGATCCTTGAAAATAATGAAAAATATACATGTGGCGATTATTGGTTCAGGCACTGCGGGATTGGCCTCAGCTATTGTATTGGCGCAGCAAGGTCTACAGGTCACCATTTTTGAGAAAGTCCCAGCGCTTGTGCCAGTCGGTGCAGGACTATTATTACAACCTTCAGGTTTAGCCGTTTTTGAACATCTTGGGATTTTAGATCACGCACTCGAACTGGGCGCCAAGGTCACCGGTTTAGAAGGTCGTCTGCCCAATCAAAAACTGTTGGTAAATAGCCAGTACCAACAAGCCCACCCTGATTTTTATGGTATTGGTATTCATCGTGCAAGTTTATGTCATATCTTGGAAAGTAAAGCTCGCAGCTATCCAGACTTGATCCATTGGTGTATGGATGCAGACATTACACGCTATGAAGAAAATCAAAATGAAGTGCGTGTTGAAGGCTTGGTGGCAAAGCAAAACTATAGTGAACGATTTGATGCCATGTTGATTGCCAATGGCGCGCGCAGTGAACTCAGACCCAAAGCATGGGTTAATATTGATCAGGCTTATCCTTGGGGGGCAAAGTGGACCATTGTTCCTGAATGTCTAGATTTAGACCCAGAAATTCTGCACCAGTTTCATGATCGCGCTCAAATCATGCTCGGGATTTTACCCACAGGGGCCACACCTGAGCAGCCTGATAAACGCCTCTCCAGTGTATTTTGGAGTATGCCCACACCTCTGCTTCCGCATTTTTTAAGACGAACTGAAGACCGTGAGGCTTGGTTAAATCAAATTGATCAGCGCTGGCCCGAAGCATCTACATGGCTCAACACGGTCATGAATGCCCCCCAGCAAGATCAGCAATGGTTAGCAGCGCATTATCGTGATGTGGTGATGTCAAAATTTGGACAAGGCCGTGTCGGGGTGATTGGAGATGCAGCCCATGCAATGAGCCCGCAATTGGGTCAAGGCGCCAACATGGCATTACTGGATGCTTGGGCTTTGGGCCAAGCGGTTCAGGTCGCTCGTGATGGGAGGACTCTAAATTGGTCAACACTTTGGCAGAACTACCATCAGCACCGACAGTCCTCGACCCAATTTTATCAATTTCTAAGCCGATTGCTGACGCCGCTGTATCAGTCCGATCACTGGTGGGCAGGCGGTTTAAGAGATTTAAGCTTCGCATGGATGTATCAAATCCCCTATTTTCGTAAAGAAATGGCGATTACGATTTCAGGTTTAAAATCTGGGATGTTCTCTCAAATGAATTATGCCGATATCGCTCAGCGCAAAGATAATAATTGAAATGCGCTAAATGGGTGTGTTTGAAATGCCACTTTTGATATCTCCTTTTCAATTACTGTTTTAAAATAGCACCATGTAAAAAGCATGAAATTTTTCCTCAAAACCAATCAAATCGCTTAAACTAAAACGCTATAACAATTTTATAGCCCTCTTTTAACTCTCTATTTTGGTGAAACTCTCATGAACAATGTGCAATGGCTCGATGAAGTAAAATTTAACGAACAAGGACTGATTCCTGCTATTGCTCAACATCACCATACCGGTCGTATTCTGATGGTTGCATGGATGAACCGTGAAGCCTTGAGCATGACCGCTGAGAAAAACCAAGCGGTATATTTTTCTCGTTCACGTCAAAAATTATGGCATAAAGGCGAAGAGTCAGGTCACTTTCAAACCGTGCATGAAATTCGTTTAGACTGTGATGCCGATGTGATTGTGCTGCAAATTGAACAACACGGCGGTATTGCCTGCCATACGGGTCGTGAGTCATGTTTTTACAGAAAGCTCACGCCAAACGGTTGGGAAATTGTGGATGCACAGCTGAAAGATCCGAATACCATTTATGGTGATAAATCGGCGAATGCCCATACCCAAGCCATGAATGCATCTACCGCCCAAGCTGAGCAAGTCGATGTGCTGAGTTACTTAGGGCAAATGATGACGGAACGTAAAGCTGCAGATCCAGATTCATCATATGTGGCTAAGCTTTACCATAAAGGTCTCAACAAAATTTTAGAGAAAATGGGTGAAGAAAGCTTTGAAACGGTCATCGCAGCCAAAGAGTTTCAAGCACAAGCCAGTGAAGACAATAAGAATGACTTGATCTATGAAGTTGCAGATGTTTGGTTTCATACCATAGTCATGCTTGGATATTTCGATCTAGATATTCAACTGGTGTTAAACGAATTGGCTCGTCGTCAAGGTTTATCAGGTTTGGTGGAAAAAGCCAATCGTAGTCACTAAGTATTGAAAGTTCATTCTAAAAGCCATGCCATTGCATGGCTTTTTTATCTGATCAATAGCTGATTTTTCATTACCTCATCTGGCTTGATCCAATCTGTCATATCTTGTCGTACGTTGTCGTATCTTGTGCTGTCCTGCAAATTGATCTGCCTAATCTGATGACTTTCTTGCTATACTCATCGCTCAATTTTAATTCATTTTTGAAGACTCGATACCACTGTGCCAGATATTTTAAAAGCGACATTAGAACAGCAATTTGCGATTGAGCAAGCACACAAAGGTGAGTCTTTTAAGGTGATTGCCTATGCAGGTACAGGTAAAACCACCACTTTAAAATTGATCAGTGATTCGATGCAGCATCGCCGTGGCATGTATTTGGCGTTTAACAAAGCGATTGCCACTGAAGCGCAAAATAAATTTCATGGCAATGTCGACTGTCGTACTTTTCACTCCTTGGCTTTTCGAAGCGTTCCACGTGGAGTGACCGATAAACTGCGTTTACCCCGACTAAGCCCCAGTTTTATTGCCAAAGAATATCGCTTAGAGCCCATTACATTACGCCGTTTAATGGGCGGTCGCTATGAAAAATATGCCCTTTTACCGAGTCGTTTGGCCAGTCTTGTTGCTAACGCCGTCAGCTATTTCTGCTCCACAAGCTCGCAGTACCCAGCACCACGGCATATTCAAGCACCAAGCTGGTTGCATGCAGATGATATCGAATCCTTGCAAAAGCATTTATACCCTGCGGTTGAACGGCGCTGGCTGGAGTCCATTGATCAGAACCATCAAGCAGGCATTGGACATGATATTTATTTAAAACTGTGGGCATTGTCTGATCCCTTTATCCCTGCTGACTATGTGTTGTTTGACGAAGCACAAGATGCTGACCCTCTCATGCTCGGCATTTTACTTAAGCAGCGCAGCACTCAAGTGATTTATGTCGGGGATGCCCATCAACAAATTTATGCATGGCGCGGTGCGGTGAATGCCATGCAGCAAATGCCACTGCCTGAATCTCGCTTAACCACCTCTTTTCGTTTTGGCGATGCAATCGCAGATGTGGCGAATCGACTGTTGGGTGCGCTCAATGAAACTGTCCCCCTGATTGGCAACCCAGATGTCAGATCATCTGTGGTCAATAAACCACACACCAAAATGCGAGACGCCATTTTGTGTCGTACCAATGCGCGTGCGATGGAATTATTACTGGCGGGTTTGGTTCAAGGTGACAAAGTGAGCTTACAAGCCGATCATGTCAAACTAAACCGTTTTGTCGATGCTGCAAGCCTACTGAAACAGGGCAAACGCGTGGTCGATGTACCCGAACTGGCTTGGTTTAATTCATGGCACGATGTTCATGAATACTGTGAGACCAATGACGGCAGTGACATTAAACCGCTGGTCAAATTGGTCGATGACCATGGGACAGATCCACTGAAAAAAGCTTTGGCTAAAATCACTCCGATTGAACATGCAGACTATGTGATTTCAACGGCGCATAAAGCCAAAGGTTTAGAATGGAATCGAGTACATATTGAAGATGATTACCAATTTAAGATAAATGGTTTAGAACATAAAATTAGTGATGAAGAGTTACGGTTACTCTATGTCGCCTGTACTCGTGCTAAACTCAGCTTAAACATTCACCATATTTATGATTTGGTGCAACAGCTCAAACTAAAAACAAATACTCAAAACAAAGCAACAGCATGAATCCTAAAGATAAGTTGCAGGTGAAATATGAAAATCCATTCGATCAAGTTACGCCATTGTTCTCATTTTTCTGACTTAAATATCGAGTTCAAATATTCAAATAAGCCAATTACTCTCATTTTAGGTAATCAATCTTCAGGTAAAACCGCGATTATCAAAAATATTTATCAAGCACTAACTTGGTTTCCAGCACGACTTAAAGATGCTCGTACTGCGGGTGTGGTCATGCTTGATTCAGATATTACCCAAAATCGTGTGCAGTCTAGAATTCAAATGAATATTCAGATTCCAGATGAGATTGGCAGTTTGTCCGAGAGCTTTTCTTCACAAGATAAAGACGTTTCCACTTGCTCATGGATTTTATATAAGACCTTAAATGCGCAAGGTTTGGGGCATAGCAAAGTTGATACCCAGCAACTTGAACAACTGACAGATTTATACAATAAAGCGATTCTACAAGACCCCTTGCAAGGCTTACCGCTGATTGCGTATTACCCTTCGGATCGTTTCGTCAATGAAATGAATCTGATCAGTAAAAATAATCCTGCCGTTTTTCAGCATCATTCTGCTTATGAGCTTGCGCCACTGCCCTACACCACTTTTGCTCGTTTTTTTGAATGGTTTCGTGAAATCAATGATATTGAAAATGCACAAATGGCACAGCTTTTTCAAAAAATCTTGCAGACCACCCAAGGCAAAGACAGTACCGCCTTTGATGATGAAACCGTTAATTTGAACCAAAAACTGTTTCAAGCCCATGCACAAATGCATGCACCGAGCATGGTGGCGTTAAAAACAGCATTGAACACAGTTTTTCCAGATTTAACCGATCTTTATCTCGAGTACTTACCCAAGCTTCAACTGATGGTAAATTATCAAGGACAACTGATGTCCTTTAGCCAACTGTCCAACTCAATGAAAAATTGGATTGCGCTCATTGGTGATGTGGTACGTCGCTTATGTTTACTCAACCCTAATCAGCTTTATCCCTGCATGGAAGGCGATGGCATCTTGCTGATTGACAATATTGACGCACAATTAGATCAAGACACCACGCAAAATATTTTAAAGAGGTTACATCAGGCTTTTCCACAGCTGCAAATTATTGCCACGGGCTGTAGCCAAGATTTGCTTGAACATGCTGAACAGTATCAGTATTTCAAACTTGATCAGAAAAAACTGTATGAGGTGGATCTGTCCTCACACAAAAATAATCTCGATACGCTCTATCAAAATGTATTGCATACGCTTGAACCCAATCAAGATGACGCTTTATTGAGTGCCGAAATAAATTCGAATGCACCTCAACAGATGTTTGAAAAATTCCAAGATTTAAGTCCAGAACAACAGCTTGAATTTTTGCAACTGATTCAAGACGGCGACGCTTATAAGCCAGCGAAGATTTAAATCGCAAAATCTGCTTTCTAGCGTCGATTAAATGTGGTCTGAAACGAATTTAACACGGAAAAATGTTAATGATTTGCCTATAATCTTTGCCTGCATAGGCAAAAAGGTTTGATGTTATTTTGCTCATGTAATAAAATCATCGCATTCATTTTTATCAAAATGTTTATTTTTAACTCTGTTTTTTTCAGGTTGCGCAACACAACTTGTTTCTGTTTTTTTAAAATTCGTTCGGCTTTCAAAATTTAAGCAGTTGGATGGTTCTTTGCTGTCCTCAAATATTTGAAAGATAAAACTCATGATAGGTTACTACAACCTACCCAACACTATGGATACGAGTGTGCTACCGATTATTATATTGTTACCGTTAATACTTGGCACCTTCTTTGTCCTATGGCTGAAAAAATTCTCTCGCGGGGCGACAGCTTTAGGGGCGATTGGCGTCAGTTTAAGCAGCTTTATTTTACTTCTGACTCAAGCAAAAAATGTCTTGAATGGCCATGCTGTCGTTGAGCATTGGTCATGGTTACCGCAACTGGGCATTGATTTAAGTTTTCGCTTAGATGCACTTTCCCTGATTTTTGCTCTGCTGATTTCAGGCATTGGCACTCTCATTTATATTTATGCTTATTATTATTTAAATCCTAAAAATTCATTAAGTAAGCTCTATGCCTTACTCATGTTGTTTATGGCGGCCATGCTCGGCATTTCGCTATCAAACAACCTAATGATTTTGCTTGTTTTTTGGGAAATGACCAGTATTTCATCTTTCCTGTTGGTGGGTTATTGGAGTAATTACGACGCTGCACAGCGTGGCTCACGTATGGCGCTGACCATTACAGGGCTGGGTGGTTTGGCCATGCTCGGTGGCTTTATTTTACTGGGGCAAATCACCGGTACCTATCAGATCGATCAAATCATTACGATGACCTCGACCATTCAAGCCAGCTCCTTGTTTGTCCCTACACTTCTGCTGATTTTATTGGGTGCTTTTACTAAAAGTGCGCAATTCCCTTTCCATTTTTGGCTCCCCAATGCCATGGCAGCACCGACGCCTGTGTCGGCGTATTTACACTCTGCCACCATGGTCAAAGCCGGCATATTTTTATTGGCACGCTTAATGCCGATTTTTGTCGGCTCAGCGCTGTATCACAATTTGGTAACCACAGTGGGTTTATTTACACTGTGTATGGCGGCATTTTTCGCCATTTTCAAAGAAGATTTAAAAGGCTTATTGGCATATTCGACCATCAGTCATTTGGGTTTAATTGTCTGCTTACTGGGGATCGGTTCACCTTTGGCTGTCGCGGCAGCTGTATTTCATATTATTAACCATGCAACCTTTAAAGCCGCATTGTTCATGATCGCAGGCATTATTGATCATGAAACGGGTACACGTGATATTCGTAAACTCAGTGGTATCTGGCAGCTATTGCCCTTTACTGCAACGCTGACTATGATTACTGCCGCAGCCATGGCAGGTGTGCCACTAACCAATGGTTTCTTGTCTAAAGAGATGTTCTTCACTGAACTTTTAGCGAATTTATCGGGGGGTATTGCGGTACTTGCTGCCATAGTTGCGACACTGGCGGGTTTATTTGCAGTGGCGTACTCAGCACGTTTGGTTCATGGCGTGTTTTTTGATGGCGATGTAGGTAAAGGTGTACCCAATAAAGATGCGCATGAGCCGCATATGGGTATGCGCGCTCCCGCCATGATTTTAGCAGCTTTATGTATTGCTGTCGGAATTTTACCGGCTCTCCTTCTTGAGCCTATTGTGAATGCAGGTGCGCGTGCCAGTATTAATCAAGCGACATTTGAAGGGGTTCACCTTGCGATTTGGCATGGGTTTAATCTGCCGCTGTTGATGAGTGCGATTGCACTCGTGGGCGGTTTAATATTCTACTTTGCCTTGGCCAAAGGCAGCCGTATTCGTGAGATTGACCTAGACCCATCTTTAGGTAAGCTTCAAGGTAAAGTTTTATTTGAAAGTTTCTTAAAACACCTTTTACTCAATTCTCGAAAATTAAAACGTGCAACCGAAACGGGTTCGCTGCAGCATTATTTATTATGGATTGTGGTGTTTGCAATTGCGCTTGTGGCAATGCCTTTACTTGGACAAGGCATAAGCACAGGTACGCGGGAGCTGACCCATGCACCTATAGTGGCTATAGTGCTGTGGTTACTGTTGTTCTCAGCCTGCTGGATGATGCTGTGGTTCCATCACGAACGAATTAAAGCCGTGCTGATCAGTGGTGCTGTCGGTTTGGTGGTTACTTTGGTTTTTGTAACCTTGTCTGCACCTGATTTAGCATTAACCCAAATCACGGTAGATGTGGTCACGACTGTGCTACTGCTCATGAGTTTATCGCTGCTTCCACAGCTCACACCTTATGAATCGTCACGTTCACGTCGTTGGCGCGATGCAGCAATTGCGATTATTGGTGGACTAGGTATTGGCTGGATTGCATGGCTGATTTTAACCCGTGATCACAATTCTATTTCATGGTTCTTCTTACAGCAGTCATTGCCTTTAGGCGGTGGATCGAACGTGGTCAACGTGATCTTGGTCGATTTCCGTGGTTTTGATACCTTTGGTGAAATCACCGTACTGGGCATCGCTGCCATTGGTGCGTTATGTATGATGGATGGTATGCGTGCCCATGGTACAACCATTACCCAAGGTTTGACCTATCGTTTTAACCCCTCCCCGCTCATGTTCCGTATGACTGCATCGTGGGTTTTACCCATCGCCCTTGTCGTGAGCTTGTATATTTTCTTACGTGGGCACAACTTGCCTGGCGGTGGATTCATTGCAGGCTTAATCACCTCCATGGCACTGGTGATTCAGTACATTGCACTCGGTCAAGAGCAAGCGGAAAATATGCTTAGAGCCAAATCTGGGCGCTTATACGAAATTTGGATTGGTGTCGGCTTAATGATTGCAGGCCTCACCGGTATTGCTGCATGGCTCTGGGGACGTCCGTTCTTAACCAGTGCACACATTTATGTTGAACCTGTTCTGCTTGGCAAAATGCATTTGGCTTCTGCTGCAGCCTTTGATGTTGGCGTATATGTGACGGTCGTTGGCGCAGCCATGTTGATGATTTCTGTACTGAGTGACTCCCGTAATACCAGTATTACTGGTCCAGTTCCCAAGGGGTAATGCATGATTAGTTTAGAATTTTTACTTGCTTCTGCCATTGGAATGCTGGTTGCCACCGGTATTTATTTGATTTTGCGTGCGCGTACATTTCCTGTGGTGCTCGGACTGGCCATGATTGGCTATGCCGTCAATCTGTTTTTATTTGCCATGGGGCGACTACAACTCAGCGCACCTGCAATTTTAACCGATGCCAACCAAGTGACTGACCCTTTGCCTCAAGCACTGGTGTTAACCGCGATTGTAATTGGTTTTGCAACGACCGCTTTCATTGTGCAATTGGCGCTACGCAGTCGTTATGAGTCTGGTACAGATCATGTTGACTCCAAAGAGGAAGCTATTAATACCGACCCACGTGAGGATGAGCCTTAATCATGAACTTCTTTGAATTTTGGCTTCATCACTCTCCAGTCCTCAGCATTCTGATTCCGGCCTTTACTGCTTTTATCTTGGTGCTCCTAGGCAATCCAGGTTCGGGCGCTTTGTCTCAGGACTGGCGTCAACCTTGGCGACGCGGTATCAGCTTAATTTCAGTGTTTTTAGGTTTAGCTACGGCCATTAGTTACCTTATTCAAGCCAATAGTGGGCAGATTTTTGTCTATCAACTCAGTGAATGGACTGCACCTTTTGGTATTGTTTTGATTTTAGACCGACTCGCTGCATTTATGTTGGTGCTGACTTATGCGCTGACCGTACCCATTATTTGGTTCGCCAGTAAAGAATGGGATGAGCGTGGTCGCTACTTCCATGCCATGTTTCATTTTTTATTGATGGGATTATGTGGCGCTTTCCTCACAGGCGATCTATTTAACCTGTTCGTATTTTTTGAAATTTTGCTCATGGCATCATATGTCTTGCTGCTGCATGGTCAAGGCAAAGTTCGCTTTCAACTCGGGATTCATTACGTCACCATTAACCTGCTTGCCTCTGCTCTATTTTTGATTGGTCTAGGCATGATTTATGGCAGTGTCGGTAGTTTAAATATGGCCGATGTGAGTCGTATTTTGCCGCAGCTTGAAGGTGATCAGCATAGACTTGCTGTGGCGGGTGGTTTGCTGTTATTTGTGGTGTTTGGGATTAAAGCCGCAATATTGCCGGTCGGTTTCTGGCTCCCTAAAACCTATGCTGTCGCGACGACGCCCATTGCTGCCATTTTCACCATCATGACCAAAGTCGGTCTCTATGCCATTTTACGTGTCAACAGCACCGTTTTTAATGATGAGTTAAGCCGTGAAATTTTATCGAACTGGTTGTTGCCCATTGGTCTAATCACTTCTGTATATGGCGTGATTGGTGCAATTGCTGCAGAACGTTTACGCCGTTTTGTGGGTTTCATGATTTTATCTTCTATTGGCACCATTATCATTGCACTGTCCTTAATGACCACACAGGCTTGGGCAGCAGCGCTGTATTATTTGGTACACAGTACCCTAATCGCGGCGATGTTCTATTTGTTATGCGGCTGGATTACCTCTCAACGCGGTGCATTTAAAGATCATTTGAAGATCGCACCGAAAATGAAACAGCAAACTTTAGTCTCGATTTGCTTTTTTGTTGTGGCGTTAATGATGGCAGGTTTACCGCCCTTTAGTGGTTTCTTTGGAAAAGTTTTCCTCTTACAAGCGACCTCGACTTCACCCTATCAATTATTGATTGTGATTACAGTACTTTTGGTGAGTTTACTCAGCATTATGGCGTTTACCCGCGCAGGTTTTGTGCTGTTCTGGCGAGCCACTACACCTGAAGACAACCCCAATGAGCAAGCTTTTAAGGATTATCAGAGCCTGCCTACGACTGCACCTGCAAGAAATGATTATGCCTTCTATATTTTAATGGTTGGGCTAATAGCTTATGTGGTTTTTGCCAATCCGATTATGCAGTACATTGAAAAAACGGCATTACAATTAGATGATGCGGCAGTGTATTCTCAAACGATTCTTAAATCAGATGAGCTAGGGGATGTCATTAGCGTACAGCCTTTCGATCCAAATTATTTACCCGAAACCAAATATGGCGGTGAAGCAGTCGATCCAAATGCACATTATATTCCGTATGTGATTAGCCCTAAAACCTTGCAAGGCGAACATATTTCTGAATATAAAAACCGTCAAATTGAACAACAAGAGCAAAGCCAACAACATCCTAGCGATGACGCTAAGCTCAAGCCAATGGAGCCATAAATGACTCAGAAAAGCGCTTTCATTGACCGATTACTGCCCCATCCTTTTGTTTCAGTGATTGTGGCAGTCAGCTGGCTCATGTTAGGTCATAGTGCAGAATTATTTGATTTTATCGTGGCCATTATTTTGGGTTTAATGATTCCAAAACTCATTCAGCCCTTTATTGTACGTACGCCCAATATCCATTGGGATTTGGCGATAAAACTGACTTTGACTGTTATATGGGACATTATCATTTGTAATATTAAAGTGGCAAAGCAAGTCTTAGGTCCGACCAAAAACTTACATCCCAAATGGTTTCGAGTGCCTTTAGATACCGATCATGAGCATGTCAATACGCTGCTTGCAATGATCATTACCACCACGCCCGGAACAGTCAGTGCAGGGATAGACCAAGAGCGAGGCGATATTTTAGTACATTCACTCAGTTCAGACGACACGGATGCAGATATCTTAGAAATCAAGAACCGTTATGAAGCAACGCTGATGTTAATTTTTGACGTTAAATCAGGAGAGGATGCATGATCATTTTACCGTATGCATTGAGCATCTGCTTAAGCGTAATTACCTTCTCCATGTTCCTCTGCTTATTCCGTTTGGTTTTGGGACCTTCGATTGTTGACCGACTTTTGGCGCTCGATACGTTATTTTTAAATGCCACGTGTCTGGTGGTCATTTTAGGCATCTATTGGGCAAGCACCTCATTATTTGAAGGCGCACTCTTGGTCGCCATGCTGGGCTTTGTTTCAACAGCAGCACTGGCACGTTACTTCACCACTGGCCATGTGATCGACTAGGAGCTTTTTGATGCAACTTTTAATGGAAATCCTGGTCTCAATATTTTTAATGATTGGCGCATTTTTTACCGTGGTCGGTGCCGTGGGTATGGTAAAACTGCCCGATTTGTTTATGCGACTGCATGCACCGACTAAATCCAGCACGCTTGGACTCGGCAGTTTTTTAATCGCTGCAATGATTTATGCTGCTTTTCATAGTCGCCTAGGCTTTGCTGAATTACTAATTACTTTGTTGGCTTTTATTACAGCACCTGTTTCTGCAAACTTGATTGCACAAGCCGCTATCCATTTACGTTTACGCTCAACCTCAGGTGAAGTACCTGAAACTTTGGATCGTCCTTTGCCTTGGCAAAGACAGCGTCGTACCAAATCGCTGGATGAAGATCGAAACCGTTAATCTTACATGTGCATTTGAGCATCTAGAAAAGCAAGAAACCCAGCAAATTTGCTGGGTTTCTTAAATTTGAATTAGCTGTATAAAACAGGCTGCTCTTCTTGGAAACTGTCCATTTGGTATTCATTCGCCAGTTTATTTTTCCAATGTTCAACCAGATCGCTATAGTCAATTTCAGATGGATGAAAATCTTTTTTATAATAGGATAAATATTCAGGGATCAATTCAATCAACATTTTTGAGACCAGATACACACCATATAAGTTACCTGATACTTTAGGCAGGCTCTTTTTATAATCTTGCATAAACAAACGACTGGCTGAATAAAAAGTAAGACTGGCAAAACCCGTGGTTACACTACGCATGATCGTACGGCGTACTTTGTCATCTTTATACACGGCTTGATAGACATCGAATGCCACAGCGCGATGCTCAATTTCTTCAATGGCATGCCAGACCCAAAGCTTGGTCGCATCTTCATCTAAAGTACTTAAAATCTCAGGATGTCTCAGTATATAACCACCTAACAGCGCCGTAAAATGCTCAAAGGCACAGGTAATGGCAAGCTGAAACTTGGGATGCACGGTACGAATAAATTCATCACGACGCGCCAACCATGCTTGGAAACTGTCCAGCTGATAATCGTCTCTGCGCCAAGCATCGTTAAACTCAGCATGGGCTTTAGAGTGCATCGCCTCTTGCCCAATAAAAGCAGCGACTTGCGCCTGCAGATGTTCACTTTTCACTTTATCACGCACGTTTCGGACGCTGTGTACAAAAAACTGTTCCCCAATAGGAAAAGTAGATGACAATGCTGTGAGTAAATGCGACATCACGGGAGAGTTTGCAAAAAAATGTCTGCGAATGGCTTTCGGGTTATAGCTTAGTCGACGTACCTTAATACCCAATGCTTTTGGGCGGTTTAAATATGATTTTTCTGTCGCCACATGCGTTATTGTCATGGTCTAAACCCTACATTTGTTGGAATTTATCCTTATCTTCTCAGATGCTTTATTTTTGTACATTGCAAAAATCGACACGATAAACGGCCGATTAGACATTTTGCCAACCTGAACACATTATAGCGGCGTTTGATTTTATTTTAATTGATAAAAATCAATGATTTTTCAAAATCCAATTGAGGCTTGTATTTTCAGGATTTGTCAGACAAAACTCGATCAATTTAGCCGAGCGATACTAAAAAACCCACCGAAGTGGGTTTAATTGAATAGATGGCTTCTACTTAGAAAATTAAATGTCTAAATAATCCAAAATTCCTTCAGCCGCCTGACGACCTTCCCAAATCGCCGTGACCACTAAATCTGATCCACGCACCATATCGCCACCGGCAAAGATTTTCGGATTTGAGGTTTGGAATTTGTAGTCTTGCTGTTCTGCAGCCACCACACGACCTGAACCATCGAGATTGATATTGGCACCCGTGAACCAATCCGCAGGGCTGGTACGGAAACCAAAGGCAAGAAGGACTGCATCCGCTGCCAAAATTTCTTCTGAACCCGGAATCGGTTCTGGGCTACGACGGCCACGACTATCCGGTTCACTCAATTGTGTGGTCACCACTTTAACGCCTGTCACTTTGCCGTTTTCACCGACAATTTCAATCGGTTGACGGTTAAAGGCAAATTCAACCCCTTCTTCACGCGCATTTTGTACTTCGCGGCGTGAACCCGGCATATTTTCTTCATCACGACGATACGCACAAGTGACGGATTCAGCGCCTTGACGAATTGAGGTCCGGTTACAGTCCATTGCGGTATCTCCACCGCCCAGTACAATCACTTTTTTACCTTCAACTGAAATGTATTCCGACGGATCTTTTTCCCAGCCTTGGGTACGATTGACATTGGCAATCAGGAAATCTAGCGCATCATGTACACCTTCAAGATCTTCGCCGGCAAACCCCCCTTTCATATAGGTATATGTGCCCATGCCCATAAACACGGCATCATAATCTGCAAGCAGCTGATCAATGCTGATGTCGGTACCAATATCGGTATTCAGACGGAATTCAACGCCCATGCCAGTGAAAATTTCACGGCGACGTTTCATCACGTCTTTTTCCATTTTAAATTCTGGAATACCAAAGGTCAGTAAGCCACCAATTTCTGGACGCTTATCAAACACCACAGGTTTCACCCCATTACGGACCAAAATATCCGCACAGCCAAGGCCAGCAGGGCCTGCACCAATAATCGCGACTTTTTTATTGGTCCATTTGACAGAGGACATATCTGGACGCCAGCCCAGTGCAAATGCAGTGTCGTTAATATATTTCTCTGCATTACCAATGGTCACAGCCCCAAAACCGTCATTTAAAGTACATGCCCCTTCACATAAACGATCTTGCGGACATACGCGACCACAGACTTCAGGCAAGGTATTGGTTTGGTGACAAAGCTCAGCAGCTTGGAAAATACGACCTTCAGCAATCAGTTTGAGCCAGTTTGGAATGTAATTATGCACTGGGCATTTCCATTCACAGTACGGGTTACCACAGCCCAGACAACGATGCGACTGATTGGCCGCCACTTCGGTGGTATAGGGCTTATAAATTTCCACAAACTCAGCTTTGCGGACGTTAACATCTTTTTTCTCAGGATCTTGGCGTGCGACATCCAGAAATTGAAAATCATTGTTTAGGCGCTCTGCCATGTCTATCTCCGTGGGTAGGTGTGGTCAGTTTTATCCTGCTACACCTGCCTATATATCTGCAGTCGTGGAATTATTGTGGATCAGCTTGAGTGGTTTTTAACAAAGTCTGCAAGTTTGCAGCTTTGGGTTTCACCAGCCAAAATTTACGGCTGTAGAAATCAAACTCGTTGCGGATCTTATAGGCCCAAGCACTTCCAGTTTCTTGAATATGCTCATCCAAAATGCGAAGCAAGAATCCTTGATGTTCTTCCATCGCTTCGGTTGAAATACGGTTTAGCTCGATTAGTTCATGATTATAGTGATCGACAAAGTCATTTTCTAAATCCAATACATAAGCAAAACCACCGGTCATCCCTGCACCGAAGTTGTGTCCGACTTTACCCAGCACAGTTACGATACCACCCGTCATATATTCGCAGCAGTGATCACCTGCACCTTCAATGACCGCAAATGCACCTGAGTTACGCACTGCAAAACGCTCACCTGCCGTACCTGCTGCAAAGACTTTACCGCCTGTTGCACCGTACAAACACGTGTTACCAATGATCGCGGTTTCTTGAGTCTGAAATGGTGAACCTTTGGGTGGGAAGATTGAGATACGACCGCCCGCCATCCCTTTACCGACATAGTCATTGGCATCACCTTCAAGTTTAATATGAAGGCCACCCGCATTCCATACACCTAAAGATTGACCCGCAGTACCGGTTAAGTTCATTTTAACTGGATGTGCTTCCATACTTAAGTTGCCATAGCGACGTGCAATTTCACCAGAAATACGTGCACCAATTGAACGGTCACAGTTACCAATCTTGAAACTGTATTCGCCGCCTGTACCTGCTTCAATTGCAGGCAGCATTTCCGCAACCATCTTCTCTGCAAGAATACCTTTATCAAACGGTGCATTGCCTTCAACTTGACAATACTGTGCCTTACCTTCCGCAGAAGGATGTGATTCGAGCAGTGCACTCAAATCTAAGTGTCCTTGTTTCTCTGTTTCACCTGGAAGCATCTCTAATAAATCAGTGCGTCCAATCAAATCTTTTAAACGAGACACACCGAGAGCTGCGAGCCATTCACGGGTTTCTTCAGCCATAAAATGGAAGAAATTAATCAGCATTTCAGGCTCACCAATATAATGTTCCTGACGTAAATGATCTTGCTGAGTCGCAACGCCAGTCGCACAGTTATTCAGGTGGCAAATACGGAGGTATTTACAACCGAGTGCAATCATTGGTGTTGAACCAAAGCCAAAGCTTTCTGCACCTAAAATCGCCGCTTTCACTACGTCCAGACCCGTTTTTAAACCACCATCAGTTTGTACACGGACTTTGCCACGTAAGTCATTGACGCGAAGAGCTTGATGCGCTTCCGAAAGACCCAATTCCCATGGAGAACCAGCATGGTGGATTGAAGACAATGGGGATGCCGCCGTACCACCGTCATAACCCGAAATGGTAATGAAGTCGGCATAAGCTTTTGCCACACCTGCCGCAATTGTACCTACACCCGGCTCAGATACTAATTTGACTGAAACCATCGCTTGCGGATTGACTTGTTTTAAGTCAAAGATCAGCTGTGATAAATCTTCAATTGAATAAATATCATGATGCGGCGGTGGAGAAATTAAGGTCACACCCGGCACTGAATAACGTAAACGTGCAATTAAGCCATTCACTTTACCACCGGGTAACTGACCGCCTTCACCTGGTTTTGCGCCTTGTGCGACTTTAATTTGCAGCACTTCAGCAGAAGTTAAGTACGCTGGTGTTACACCAAAACGACCTGAAGCAATTTGTTTAATTTTCGAATTACGAATGGTGCCATAACGCGCCGGATCTTCACCGCCCTCACCAGAGTTTGAACGACCACCAATCGTGTTCATAGCAATCGCAATCGCTTCATGTGCCTCAGGTGACAACGCCCCAAGTGACATGCCTGCTGAATCAAAGCGCGGTAAAATCTCTGCAACTGCTTCAACTTGATCAAGCGGAATGGAGTTGTCTGTTTTAAGTTTGAGTAAATCGCGAATCGTTGCTACAGGACGGCTATTCACCAGTTCTGCATATTCTTTAAAGTCAGCATATTGACCCGAACGAACTGACTTATGTAAAGCGTTAATCACATCGGGATTAAAGGCGTGATATTCCTTATCATAAACAAATTTAAGCAGTCCACCTTGTTCAATCGGCTTACGCGCTTTCCATGCCAAATCTGCCAATTTTTTTAAGTCATTTTCAAGGTCAACGAAGGTTGCGCCTTTAATTCGACTTGGCACACCAATGAAGCATTTATTCACGACTTCTTCAGAAAGTCCCACGGCTTCAAACAACTGACCACCGCGGTAAGAAGCAACCGTTGAAATCCCCATTTTAGACAGGACTTTAAGTAAACCTTTTTCAATACCTTTACGGAAGTTAGATTGAGCATGAATGGGATCACCCAATAACTCACCTTTTGCAATCAAATCATTAATCACATCATAAGCAAGGTAAGGATAAATCGCAGTTGCACCAAAGCCTAAAATCACGGCAAATTGATGCGCATCACGTGCCAGTGCTGTTTCGACAATAATATTGGCATCGGTACGTAAACCCACCTGAATAAGATGGTGATGAATCGCACCGGTCACCATTGCAGCATTGGCAGGTAAAAAGCCTCGACGAATTTTGCGATCCGAAATCACCAGTAAGGTTTTACCCTGACGAATCGCTTGTGCCGCTTCCTCACAAATCCGTGAGATCGCAGCTTCTGAACCTTCAGCTTCTGGATAGTTTAAATCAATATCAGCGATTTCATAACCTTTACGACCCAGTGTACGAATTTGGTGCATTTTTGAATTTGAAAGCACGGGGCTTGAAATAATCAAGCGATCTGCATGTTCTGGGCTTTGCTCAAACACGTTTTGCTCACGACCGAGACAGGTCTCAAGTGACATCACGATCGATTCACGTAATGGATCAATCGGTGGGTTGGTCACTTGCGCAAATTGCTGACGGAAATAGTCCGACACATGACGAACTTGACGTGACAGGACTGCCATTGGCGTGTCATCACCCATTGAGCCTACAGCTTCTTGACCGCTTTCTGCGATTGGGCGAAGCAGTTGATCACGCTCTTCAAAGGTCACCATAAACATTTTTTGGGCAGCTTTGAGGTCATCCCCTTTTAAGCCTTGATCACATAAATACTCTTCAAGCTCTGGACTGCCGTGTACACGCACAGAATTTTCGCGTAACCATTCACGATATGGACGCATTTTTTTCAAATGATTGCTAACATCTTGGGTATCGAGCATTTTGCCGGTAAAGGTATCAATGACCAAAATCTGACCGGGACCGACGCGACCTTTAGACACCACGTCTTCAGGCTGATAGCCCCAAACGCCAATTTCTGAAGCTAAAGTAATATACCCATTTTTGGTAATCACCCAACGCGCAGGACGTAAACCATTACGGTCCAGCATACAAATCGCATGACGACCATCTTGAATTACAAGTCCCGCAGGCCCATCCCAAGCTTCCATATGCTTTGAGTTAAATTCGTAAAATGCACGTAGATCTGCATCTAAAGTTTCCACGTTTTGCCATGCAGGTGGAACCAGCATACGCAGTGCACGGAACAGATCCATGCCCCCACCCACCAAGATTTCAAGCATATTGTCTAAACTTGAAGAATCTGAACCAGTACGGTTCACAATCGGATTGAACTCGGTCAGACCCGGTAACAGCGGATTTTCAAATTTAGGTACACGTGCCATCGCCCAGTTACGGTTTGCAGTAATGGTATTAATTTCACCATTGTGTGCCAAATAACGAAACGGCTGAGCCAAAGGCCAACGCGGTAAGGTATTGGTTGAGAAGCGCTGATGGAACACCACAATATGCGATGCAAGCTCGGGATTGGCAAGATCTGTATAAAAGTCTGCAATCGCCTCAGGCATCATCAAGCCTTTATAGGTGATGACGGTCGAACAGAGTGTAGTGACATAAAATGAGCTGTCATTAACCAACAGCTGTTCTGCACGGCGACGCGCCAAGAACAATTTACGGTTAAACTCAACCTCAGTCAGACCCATTGGGCAGTTGACAATGATCTGCTCAAAAGCAGGCATTGAACGTAGGGCGATTTCACCCAGAGCATCGACATTGGTCGGTACGACACGCCAAGCCAAGACTTTCAAGCCTTCAGATTCAATTTCTTTGCTTAAAACTTGTTTTGAATGTGCGGCAATGGCAGGATCTAGATTTAAAAATACTGTACCGACAGCAAAAATCTCACTTAAAGTGATATCACTGATTTTTTTGGCTTCATTACGGAAGAATTGTTTTGGCATCGCCAAAAGTAGACCACAACCATCGCCAGTTTTGCCATCAGCTGCAATACCACCACGGTGCGTCATGCAACTTAAACTATGAATCGCGGTCTTGACCAAGTCATGACTTGCATCGCCTTGCATATGGGCGATTAATCCGAAACCACAGTTATCTTTGAACTCATCCGGTTGGTATAAACCTTTAGCGGGAGCTACAGTATTAGGCGATGGCATGTGCATAGCGTACCCTTCTTTCGACATGGCCCTGATGGGGCAAAACGTATTCAAATTTATAATTGACGATATAACTGACGATTGTATTCTTCAAAACAAAGAGATCATTTTTTCTTCTTTGTTCCAAGCAGTATACTCTGATTCAACACCACAAATATTTGGCTGTATTTGCACTTATTTAAAGCAGATTCACCACTCCCAATCGCACACCAATGCAAGTTCTTCGCGCCAAAACAGGGACAATTTGCTTGACTGATGCACTATTAAAGCAATAAACATGCCAATTCATTACTCTTATTTCTATTGGATTTGCTGAGCAGCGTTCACAATATGAATCCTGCTTAAGCACCAATTTGGATCCCAAATATCGCACTATTAATGTGCATCCAACAACCTGATTTTATCGAAATGCGCTATTTTGATTCTATTTTAATTAAATGGATCACTAATTTGAGTATCTGCTGGTTTATTTGCAGGCGCAGGTTTTGGTGCTTCTTTTTGAACTGGTTGATCGACTACAGATTGAGAGCGTTTCACATCAACAACATTACCCACCTGATCTTTACGTGTGATGGTGGTCGTTGTCGTCGTTTTTGCGGGATCAATCGGCGCGTTAAGCACAGGTTTAGGTGGTACAATCAGTGATTCATCAATTAAAGGCAGCGGTGCAGACTTTAATTTCACTTGATAGAGTTTCTTATTTCCAATCAGTTCTTCAGAACCCAGGTCATTGACTAAAGCTTTATACTCTTCAAATTTCTTCGCCACTGGTTTAACTGAGGCTGGAAACTGAAAAGGTAACTTTATAATCTCATCTTTGGCTTGATTTTGATTTTTAAAATTGCCCAACCCAAGTACATATTGTTCAATCTGATCTTCACCGCTTAAACGGAAATAGATGAAATTTTTTCGATCGGTTTGTTTCAATAAAAAGCTTTTGATCACATCTTCATTACTGACACGAAACAGTTCGACAAACCAATTTTTCTGATTGTCTTGAATAAATTTGGTGCCACGAAATTCAGCCAAGTGATTTCCAGATGCGACTTTTCGAGCAGTCAAAGCCAATGGTCTTACTTCTTCGGTTAAACCACCCAAATGCGTAGTTGCAGCCACTTTTTCAGGCTGAATCAGCACTTGGGTTTCTTCGATATGTTTAGATTGCGTCAGAAGCGCCTTAGTGTCAGTCATCATCCAAAACACTGCTGCAAAAATCAAACACAGTAAACCACCCACCAACCAAATATACTGTTGAATATTTTGCCAATTCGAATGCTTTACTATCATGCTTTTTCTCTTATTGCTGATTACGCAAAATCGCTTGTTTCATCAATTCAACATCAAAATCTTTGGTAATTATGGCTTGACCCAATGACTTCATTAAAACCAAGCGCAACTGACCATTCAACACTTTTTTGTCATGCGACATATAAGCCAAAAATTCATCTAATGGAATTTTCGGACATTTTATCGGTAATTTTGCAGCGACAATAATGTTTTTTGTACGCTCGAGATCTGCCGCAGAAATCCATCCCATCAAATGTGACAAGTCTGCCGCCATGACCATGCCTGTCGCAACTGCTTCACCATGCAGCCATTCACCATACCCCAAATACGATTCGATCGCATGACCAAAGGTATGTCCCAGATTTAATAAAGCACGTTCACCCTGCTCTTTCTCATCATTGGCCACAATTCGCGCTTTATGTGCACATGAGCGATATACCGCTTCTGCCAGTAATTCGGGATTACCCCCCACCAAGCCTTGCATATTATCTTCAAGCCAAACCAGAAAATCCACATCACCCAGCAAAGCATATTTAATGACTTCAGATAATCCTGCTGACAGTTCTCGCTCAGGCAAAGTGCTGAGCTGTGCCATATCGGCAAGCACCACTTGGGGCTGTTGGAACGCGCCCAACATATTTTTACCCAACGGATGATTGATCCCGGTTTTTCCGCCTACGCTTGAATCCACTTGAGATAAAAGCGTGGTCGGTACCTGAATGAAATACACACCGCGCTGGAAACAGGCTGACGCAAAGCCTGCCATATCGCCAATCACACCGCCACCTAAAGCAAGCACTGTACAATCACGGTTAAAACCTTGCTCAAGCAAGGCATCAAAAATCAGGTTGAGATGTTCGATATTTTTATACTTCTCACCATCAGGCAACACACAGGTTTTAACGGTTTTACCTAAAGTTTCAATAGCTGAAATATAATGCTCAAGATATAAGGGTTTAACCGTGGTATTGGTCACGATCATGACCTGCTGACCATGAATATAAGGCGCGAGCAATTCTTTTGGATTTAAATGACTGCCAATAAAGATGGGATAACGACGATCGCCTAATTCTACGTGTAAGGTTTGCATGATTTTAAAGCCAATTTAAATAAGATTAGTTCAACTCTTTTGCCACAATCAGCTGCAATATTTTCTGCGCAAGATCACGCGCTGCACCCTGATTGGTTTCAATAATATGATGCGCAACAT
The DNA here is from genome assembly GCF_001612555.1 of Acinetobacter sp. TGL-Y2. Classification (NCBI taxonomy): domain Bacteria; kingdom Pseudomonadati; phylum Pseudomonadota; class Gammaproteobacteria; order Moraxellales; family Moraxellaceae; genus Acinetobacter; species Acinetobacter sp. TGL-Y2. The sequence goes on from NZ_CP015110.1 coordinate 3,056,766, forward strand.
CACGATACAGTGGATCTCGAGCTTGCAGTAAGTCTCTTAATTTTTTTTCTGGGTTTTCGACTTGCAGTAGAGGTCTATTTTTATCGCGGTAAGTGCGTTGTAGTTGAATTTCAACAGGTGTATATAAATAAATAACGATGCCGCGTGCTTTTAAATAATCACGATTGACGACTTGCGTGACTGCTCCGCCGCCAGTAGCAATCACTAAATTATTTTTGGAGGTTAAATCATCAATCACTAAAGATTCACGATGACGAAATCCTTGCTCACCCTCTTTTTCAAAAATCCATGGGATGGTCGCCCCAGTTTTTCTTTCTATTTCGTGATCACTGTCGAGAAATTCCCGATGGAGTAATTCCGCTAGATGTCGACCAACTGTTGTTTTCCCTGCTCCCATGGGCCCTACCAAATAAATATTCGGTAGAGATTCAAACTCTTTGCTCGGCAAGGAGTCACCTATTGAATTGCTTTCATTGAAAGTATATTAATGATTTCTAGATTGACTGTCATTAACAATTCTTGGTGTCACAAAGATTAATAACTCACGCTTACTTTCAGATTTTGAATCACGGCGGAATAAACGTCCAATTGCAGGCAAATCACCTAAAAAAGGCACTTTGGTTTGTTGGTTACGGGTTTCTTGTTCAAAAATCCCACCCAAAACCACAGTTTCGCCGTTATCCACCAACACATTGGTGTCAATTTCATTCTTGTTCAGAATAATTTCACCATTCGGTGCAGTGCCTGCGGGGGAGTCACTGGTAATGTTCAGTTTCATTTGAACCTTGCCATCTGGGGTAATACTTGGGGTCACGTCTAAGCTGAGCAGCGCGTCCTTAAATGATGTGGTTGCAGTGGCTGTCCCACCTGCAGTTTCCGTGGTTTGATACGGAATTTGTTGACCCGAGGCAACTCTAGCCTGTTGTTTATCTGCCGTGAGTACTTTTGGCGTTGAAATTACTTCGCCATAGCCATCTGCTTGTAGCGCAGAGAGTTCTAAATCCAGCATAAAGTCCGACATATTGATCAGACCAAAGGCAATTTTACCCGCAGCATTGGCAACACCTAGGTCCACATTTAAATTATCTGGGCGCTGAATATCATATTTACCATCATCATCTGGGTTTTTTAAGTCCCATAAGGTTTGATCGCTTCCACCGACCAACAGATCATTGTTGCGCGTAATGCCTTGAGACAAAATACCCCATTTCACACCCATCTCTTTGGTGAAATCGGTGGTTGCACGGACAATACGGGCTTCAATCATCACCTGTTTAACAGAGACATCCAGTAAATCAATCATTTTACGGATTTGGTCAATTTTTTGTGCTGTGTCATTCACAATTAAGGTGTTGGTACGTGGGTCAAATGAAACTGTACCCCGTGGACTCAACAGCGAACCCACACTATCACCGAGTGGATCAGTGCCTCCACCTGCATTATTTGTACTTCCAGAATTTGAGCTGTTTTTACCTTGGGTAATCAGCTTTTCAATATCTGTAACCTTAGCGTAGTTTAGCTGGATATATTCAGTTTGCAGGGGTGACAATTTCACACTTTGTGCAATGGCTTTGGCTTCATCTTCCTCAACTTTAATGAGCTCAGTCACAGGCGCAATCCAGATCACACTGCCGTTACGGCGTTTGTCTAAATTCTTGGTCTTCAAAACAATATCTAAAGCTTGATCCCAAGGCACATCTTTCAAACGCAAGGTAATATTGCCTTGAACAGTGTCTGATGCCACCATATTAATGCCAGTAAAATCTGCCAATAACTGCAATACACGTCGAACTTCAATGTCTTGGAAGTCGAGTGAAATTTTATTACCCACATAACGCGTCGATGCGACAGTGTTTTTAATGCCTTTTTTCTCTTCAGGACGTTTTAAACTGATGGTCAACTTATCTTCAGCTTGAAACGCCATGTACTCATAGCTTCCCGTAGACTGAATGGTAATCACACCATTGGCACCATCGTTATAGGCATCCACATTAGATACAGGTGTTGCGAAATCATTCACGTTTAAACGGCGAATTAAGTGTGCTGGGATTTTATTGCCCAAAAAGCGCACTACGACTTTACTGCCTTGCTGTTGGACATCGACAGGGGTGTTCGCACCTTGCAAATTCAAAATAACTTGTCCTTCACCCGCACTGCCGCGCTGGAAACCAATGTCGGTCAATCCTTGACTTTGTTTATATTCAGGTACTGCGAGACTCGCTAAAGTGCTCGAAGCCTGGTTATTTATTTTCAAAATAAACATGTTGCCTTCAACGCGCGTGGTGTAATCACCTTTTTGTTTTAAATTGATAGTTAAGCGCGAGCGCTGATCATCCGACGCCACTTCAACCGATGAAGCTTCAGAGGTCGACACGGGAATATTGCTTTGATTTAAGGCTTGACGTGTTTGATTAAAATCCAAGACTAAACGTGCCGGGTTATCCAGTTGGTAAGCTTGAGGCTGTGGAGGTAAACCATTGAACATCACACGGACCTCTGTGCCTTGTCCTGGAATTTGCATGGGTATCACATTGGTCATGGTCATTTGCGCAGATGCAACTTGCATCACAGCGATTGATACGGTTGCCAAGGCAAATTGACGTAACATACTGTTCATAGACTGATGATCCCTACCCCAAAAATTTTCTACACTATTTTTCATTGTTATTCCTTATTTCGTCTTAATCCACTGGACCAATCAAAACCAAACTTCGTGGTCTTTCGATATAACCATCTCTACCATCTGGCACGATTTCCAATAGATCAATACGTGTCGGCGTAATATTGACAATACGACCTTGATTAACGCCTATATAACTGCCGCGTTGGACTTTCTCAATTTCACCATCAGGCGTTTGAATCAGCGCCAAAATTCGACCGTTCGCATTTTTCATACTACCTTTGAGGTTTAAACTTTCAAGGGCATAACTTTCTAAAGGCTGTGGTGGTCGAGCAAAGTTTGGGTAAACGCGTTTGCCAGACATGACCTTTAACTCTTTCGCGAGTGAATTTGGCAACACTGGGCTACGTAGTTGATGTGCTGAGTAGTTAAAGGTCGGCACTGGATTAAATACTGGTGCTGGCTCAATCGGCAAAGGAGCCTGACTACGAATATTCGCCATTTCCTGATTCACTGCATCAATGCGTGACTCACAGCCGGTTAAGATCACCAACATGAGTAAACCACATGAAATCTTCCAATTTTTTATCACGGTGTCTCCCCTGTTGTTGGTTGAATTGGGGCTGCTGTCGTCACTGACGGCAAATCATTGGCTGTAGCGATATAACGATAGGTTTTGGCTTTTAATGAATAATCAACCGTTGGAATGTCTGACTTTTTATCTTGGCTTTGCGTCGCGGTAATCACAAAATCATGCAAGGTCACAATACGTGGTAGAGCTGCAATACCACTCACAAAACTTCCAAAAGAGTGATAATCGCCAGTGGCTTCAATTGCAATGGGTTGCTCGATAAAAAACTCTTGTGTTACTTCAGGTTCAAGACGAATATTTTTAAACTTCATGCCTGAATTCACACCGGTCAAGTTAATGTCTTCAACCAAATTTGGAATTTCAGTTTCTTTTGGCAATTGTTGCAACTGCTGATTAAAGTTCATTTCCATTTGCTGAAGTTGAGCTTGATACTGCTGCAAATTACGCAGTTTAGAATCTTTGTCTTTAAACTCATTCAGTAAGTTTTGTTCTTGCGCATGTGCCTGATCAATCGCATCGAGTTTCGGCTTGAGTGCCAAGAAGTAGCCGATCGCGCACACCAGAAAAAACAAAAAAATCCAACAGGTAATTTTGACCGAAAGAGGCCAACTGCCAAAATTACTCGAATCTAAGGTATTGAACTGTTGAAAAAACTTATCAACGCTCATGCTTTTTTTCTTAGCCGTATCTAACTCATCATCAAATTCATCTAAATCTTCACGACTCATTGCGCAGCCCCTTGTGTATTGGTCTCATTTTGCGCAGGTAATGCAATTGCACCCAAATCTGCGGTCACCACAAACGTACCGTATGATTCTTCAACTCTTGGAATTACAGAAGAGGGGGCTTTTTCTTTATTTTCAGTCGCTGCAAGGAAGGAATTCATAAATGCATTGCGATACCACTCAGATGCTTCTAGACCACGCAATAAATCGGCAACTGAATTCGGGCTTTCAGCCTTGCCTTCAATGGTAAATTTATCACCTGAACGAGAAAACTTGGTGATATACATGCTTGCTGGAACAACACGTACTAACTCATCAACCAAACGTACAGTGACGGGCCGCTGCCCTTCAAGTCCTTGGATCAATTTCATGCGATCAATCACCGCTTTACGACGTTCTTGTAAACCTTCCAAGGTCTTTAATTGGGTGTCCAAATTTTGATTGGTACTGACCACCAATTGATTGGCTTGCTCTTGATCATTGAGTTTTTGATTGAGAAAGAACCAACTCGCCAATACCGTTGCAATGGCCAGTAAAGCAACTGCAATGCAAATTATAATAAATTCTTTTTTTCGTTGTTCTCTTCGCTCTTCTCGCCAAGGGAGTAAGTTAATCTTTGCCATTAATCAAAGCTCCTCAATGCTAATCCACAGGCAACCAATAAAGAGGGTGCGTCATTTTCTATTTTTCGAAGATCAATTTGAGGAGAAAAACCCATTTGTAAAAATGGGTTGGCTATGGTTACGCGGTACCCAAGCTTTTGCTGCATGAGCTTTGATAGACCTGGGATATTGGCATTACCACCTGCCAGCAAAATATGATCAATTTCATTGAACTGAGATGAAGAGAAAAAGAATTGCAATGAACGTGCGGCTTGTTGAACCACGGCATCTAAAAAAGGTAATAACACTTCGGTTTCATAATCATCTGGCAGTGTGCGATCTTTTTTAGCACGCCCCGCTTCATCATATGACAAGCCATAACGAGTTTGAACATCTTGTGTCAGCTGCTTACCGCCAAAGACCTGTTCACGGGTATAGATAATTTTACCGTTTTGCATAACCGATAAAGTGGTCATGGTATGACCAATATCTAACACACCCACCAGATTTACCCCAATTGGCAAAGTGTCTGAAAACACGTCGAAACTACGTTCTAAAGCATAACTGTCTACATCTGCTACTTGGGGATGTAATCCGACCAAATCTAGAACTTCAATACGTGAGTCAACGTTTTCGGTTCGGGTCGCCACCAATAAAACATTGACACGGTTTGGATTGGCTAATTTTTCAGGGAGCACTTCAAAATCAAGGCTAACTTCATCGAGCGGGAAAGGGATATATTGTTCAGCATCCATACGAATTTGAACTTCACGTTCTTCATCAGACATCTCAGCGTCCATCTCAATCGTTTTATGAATCACCATCGAGGTTGGCACTGCAATCGCTACATTGGACGATTGTGGATTGGCAATGTTCATTGCACGCTCTAAAGCATCAGCAACATTGTCCACATTTAAAATATTTTTTTCAACGACACTTCCGTCCACCAGCGGGCTTAAGCCGTAGCTTTCAACCCAATAGCGTCCATTTTTTACAGAGAGTTCCAATAACTTTACAGAAGTAGAACTAATGTCTACTCCTATTAACCCCTTTTTTGGCTTACGATACAGTCCAAGCACAGTGTATTTCCTATTATTTTTTTATCCCCAACAACAATACAAACTAATCTAAATTTGGTCTATTTTTGCGGATATAATAACTAAACTAACAATCCGTTAAATGAGAAGCTATACTGACCATCTTAGTTTGCCTTTAGCACCTATTAAAACTTACTTGTTATGAAAAAGCTATCTCGTTGTGGACACATTCATCCTTTTTTTCTGCTGATTATTATCGTCTTAATTGCGGTTCCGATGGGGTTTTACGGCATGTACTTGTACATTGCACCATCGCTTCCGCAAATGAGTTCGTTAAAAAAGGCACCTTTATTAAAGCCTTTACAGGTCTACACCTCAGATAATCAACTCATTGCTGAGTATGGTGGCAAACTTTCTGTGCCCGTAGATTATGCACAAATTCCTAAAAGTTTTATTCATGCTTTTTTGGCAGCAGAAGACTCATCATTTTTTGACCATAGTGGTGTCAGCTTTAAAGGCTTAGGGCGTGCGGTGAGTGAAACGGTAACTGGGTCTGATGTGCAAACGGGCGGTTCAACCATCACCATGCAAGTGGCAAAGAATTATTATTTGTCTCCCGAGCGCACGTTAAAGCGTAAGCTGACGGAAATTTTTCTGGCACGAAAAATAGAACAAAACTTAAGCAAAGAAGATATTCTAACCTTATATGTGAATAAAATTTTCTTGGGCAAAAATGCCTATGGTATTGCAGCTGCTGCAAAAATTTATTATGACAAGAGTTTAGATCAGCTTTCAATTGCCCAAATGGCGATGATTGCAGGCCTGCCTAAAGCCCCTTCTAAATACAATCCTGTGGCAAATCCAGAACGTGCTTTAGAACGTCGCAATTGGATTTTAGGTCGTATGTTACAGCTCGGGTATATCACACAAGCACAGTATCAAAGTGCCGTGGCTGAACCTGTGGTACTCAATATGCCTGATCGCGGTATCGGCAACAAATTCCCTTATGTCGGTGAAATGGTCCGTTCAGAACTGATGAATAAATTCGGCGAACTTGCGATCGACTCAGGTTATAAAGTCTATACCACCATTGATTATAAGCGCCAAGAATACGCGGAAGATTCGGTACGCCGCGGTTTAGAGGATTATGATCGCCGTCATGGCTGGCGCGGGGCAGAAGGACATGATCAACCGCTGAAAAATTTCATGGCCTATGCTAACACCTATCCTGTTGAAGTCACCAAGGTGAATAGCAGCTCTTTTGAAGCCACCATGCAAGATGGCACAAGTGTGACTGTACCGTGGTCAGGCATGTCATGGGCTCGTCCCTATCGCAATGCCAACAGTGTGGGGGGAGCACCGAGCCATGCATCTCAAATTGTCAAAGTTAAAGATATTGTTCGCCTAAGACCCAATGAAAATAAAACCTCATGGGCTTTGGTACAAGTGCCGAAAGTACAAGGTCAATTGATTGCCTTAAATCCCAATGATGGTTCAATTGTAGCCATTGTCGGCGGATATAATTTTTATCAATCGAAATTCAACCGTGCGATTCAAGGTTGGCGCCAACCCGGTTCGATTATTAAACCCTTTGTTTATTCATTGGCTTTAGAACGAGGCATGACGCCGCACACTATGGTCAATGACAATCCGATCACCATTGGCAAATGGTCACCTCGAAATTCTGATGGTCGCTATTTGGGTATGATTCCTTTACGCCGTGCGCTGTATTTATCGCGTAATACAGTGTCAGTACGTTTATTACAAACGGTCGGTATCGAACGTACTCGTCAATTGTTTATAGATTTTGGTTTACAAGAAGATCAAATCCCACGTAACTACACCATTGCTTTAGGGACACCGCAGGTTTTGCCTGTGCAAATGGCGACCGGTTATTCCGCGATTGCCAATGGTGGTTTCCGTGTGCAACCACATTTTATTAGTAAAATTGAGGACGCTTATGGAAATGTGATTTATAAAGCCAACCCTGAGTATGCGTGTATTAGCTGTATAGCGAACGAAAAAGAGCCTGTTCAACCAGAAACTACGACACCTGATGATGAAGTAATTGAGCTCACGAATAAAACCATTGAGGCTAAAAAAGTTCAAAAAACGTTAACCAAAGAAGAAAAAAGTCAATTCCGTCAAGCACAGCGTATTTTGAAATCCAGTTCTGCATTTGATATGGCGAATATTTTGAATGACGTCATTGCCCGTGGTACCGGTCGCGCCGCTTTAAAAATTGGTCGTAGTGACTTGGGTGGTAAAACAGGAACCACCAATGATGCTAAAGATGCTTGGTTTGCAGGATTTAATGGCAAATTGGTCGCTGTGACTTGGGTCGGTTTTGACCAACCTTCAACCCTGGGTCGTCGTGAGTATGGGGGCATTGCAGCACTACCGATTTGGAGCAATTTCATGGCCAAATCTTTGGCAGGTACACCGCATGCGTGGGTAAATTTAGATAAAAATGCCAAAGCACCATTGACCCGAGATCAGCGTGGAAAAGCCGTTGAACTAGATGACACGACGTCAGAAAGTGCAGGTAGCCCACCTCTGGCACGTCCGATTTATCGCCCAACCTTAATTCGTCCAAGTAATAGTCAAAGTAAAGATTTTGATGATTTGCCAGGGGATGAACAAGCATTGAAACCCGCAAATGCTGTACCACCACCAATGAATCAATCTCCTACTCCTGCAAAGCGTGAAGCGCCTAAGCAAGATGCTTTGGAAAGTCTGATCCATGAAGTGCAATAAGCAATCATTACAATTTAAGCTTTAAATCAAGTCTGTAAAAAAGCCCTCGTCCGAGGGCTTTTTATATTGCATTAAGATTTTTTCTTAAACAAATAAATCTGGAACTGCGCTTTAAGCTCGAAATTCTCCTTTTCTTCCAAAGCTGTTCTCAGTTCTGCTTTGGCCTTGTAAGCATACGGCGTCATGGCAATCAGATTTTTTAAATCTTGCTGCTGCAATGTCATGGGAGCATCGACCACGACATCACGCATCAATTCAAAATTCTGACTTAACTGATCTACAAATTTATTTGGCTCATGTGGATTTACTTCATCAAATAAAGCGTCTCGCATTGCATATAAGTGTTCGGTGGCAGGTGTCACAACCAACAAATAACCATTTTGCTTTAAAGCACGTAAAATTTCTTGTTCTGGAATTGGGCTAAATAAACTGCTACATAAGTCAACCGATTGATCAAGCACTGGCAATATTGCGCCGGTTCCAACGACCCAAGTCACGTTTTTATTGAGTTTTGCAGCAACTTGTACTGCATTTTTGGCAATATCTACCCCCACGCATTGCAGAACTTCTGTCTGCATTGCATCTGTGTAATAACCTTCACCGCAGCCAATATCTATCAAATTTTCTATATGTAAATGACGAATCAACTCCACCACGGCGTGTTGTAATGGCGCATAAAAGCCTGCACTCAAAAATGCACGGCGTGCCTGCACCGACTCTGGTGTATCACCTGGATTTTTACTGTGCTTATGCTGCACCACGTGTAAATTCACATAGCCTTGCTTTGCGACATCGTAACTATGATTGCTGGCACAGCGCCACGTTCGTTCTGCAAGTACCAATGCCTTGCGACAAACAGGACACATCAACAGATTCATCATTTTCTCCACAGCTAAGCGCCATAAAAAAAGCCGGCAAATGCCGACTTTTCAGATTCATTTTTTGCTTAGCGCAATTTTAAAGTCATTAGACCTAAAACTACCAGCATAATTGTGATAATCCAGAAACGAATCACCACCTGTGTTTCACGCCAGCCTTTTTTCTCATAGTGATGATGTAAAGGTGCCATAAGGAACACACGTTTATTACGCATACGCAGTGAACCAATCTGTAAAAATACAGAGACCGCTTCAACCACGAACACACCCGCCATAATTGCAAAGACGATTTCTTGACGCACCATGACTGCAATTGTGCCGAGCATCGCCCCGAGTGATAACGCACCGACATCACCCATGAAAATTTGTGCAGGATGTGCGTTGTACCAAAGAAAGGCCAAGCCCGCACCAATCATTGCAGCACAAATAACCACCAATTCAGAAGCGTATTTGACATAAGGAATATGCAAATAGTCGGCAAAGCGTACATCACCCGCCAGATACGCAAATACACCCAAACCTGTAGCGACCAGCACCACCGGCATAATCGCTAAACCATCGAGACCATCGGTGAGATTCACAGCATTTGATGCGCCATTAATCACCAAATATGTGAAGATAATAAAGCCAATACCCAGCGGAATCGCAGACAAAGGCACGGATAAATCTTTAAAGAATGGAATCAATAAATCCAGCATATTTGCTGTATGGATCGGATTGACTTGCTGTTTTGCAATCACATACAGCGCAATACCGGCACCGAGTGATGCAACAGAGGTCCAAAAGAACTTCTTACGTGCAGGTAATCCAGCATTGTCTTTATAGCGGATTTTAATCCAATCATCCGCCCAGCCCACTGCACCAAACACCACCATCACACCCAGCACAATCCACACATAGGGATTCGATAGATCCGCCCAAAGCAGCGTTGAAATACCAATGGAGAGTAAAATCAACAAGCCACCCATGGTCGGTGTACCCATTTTTTTGGCATGGTTTTCAGGCGCGAATGAACTCACTGCTTGGCCATATTTGAGCGCTTGTAGCTTGCGAATCATCACTGGGCCTAACACCAAACCAATGGTCAATGCCGTTAAGACACTCAGCAAAGCGCGTAATGTTAAATAACGAACGACATTAAACGAGCTGTTATAGCCCGCCAGTTGTTCAAATAACCATAACAGCATTTAGAGGTTCTCCATCAAATCTGCCATCAACGTTTCCATATGGGTATAACGTGAGCCTTTAAACAAAAAACTCATTGTTTGAGGTTGATGTGTTTCGACTAGACTAATTAAAAAAGGAATTGCCTGTTCTTGTGTAAGAAAGGCCTGTAATTTTTTGCCATATTGGGTACTACGCGCACCCTCTTGGGTTGCAGGTGCAAACTCACCAATCGCTACGATAAAGTTTAGACCTTTGATCGAGACCAAATCGCGACCCAGCATATAATGTTGCTGTGCGGCGGTTGCACCCAATTCGCCAATATCACCAATCACCATCACCCGCACACCGTCCTGCTGTGCAAGGACTTCACCTGCGGCACGCATTGAGGTCGGATTGGCATTGTAGGTATCATCTATAAACAAATATTTGTCGTGCTGAATAAAGTTCAGACGACCTTGAGCACCTTGTGCATGTTGTAAGCCTTGCACAATATCATCTAAATCAATCCCCAGCGCCAAAGCAAATGCACAAGCTGCAGTCGCGTTAGAGACATTATGCGCACCAGCAAAGGGTAAATTAACCTGACCTGTTCCTTGCGGTGTATTTAATGTGAAGTGCGCAGATTGTGCCAACAACTCAACCTCAGTTGCAAATACATCACCGCCCGTACCAAAACTTAAGCGCTGTTCGCTTTTGACGGCTTGCCCAATGACATCCACAAAATCATCTTCTGCTGGAATAATGGCTGTACCTGACGCAGCGATATGCGCATAAATTTCAGATTTAGCGGTGCAAATACCGTCACGCCCACCAAATTCACCCAAGTGCGCCGTGCCAATATTAATAATACCCGCCACATGCGGTTGAACCAGCTGTGAGGTGTAATCAATTTCACCTTGATGACTTGCCCCAAGCTCCATGACCGCATATTGATGCTCAGCACGCAGCTCCAGCAGCATCATGGGTACACCTAAATCATTGTTTAAATTACCGCGCGTAATCAGTGTGGGTGCTAAGCGAGATAAAATACTGCCCAGCATTTCTTTGGTGGTGGTCTTGCCACTACTGCCTGTCAAGGCGATGACTTTTAATTGCGAATTTTGAGCACGGCGATATGCACCTAAATGCCCCAGTGCTAAGCGTGTATCTGCAACCACCAGTTGGCAAATATCAGCATCGACAGGATGGCTCACAATCGCGATTTCACAACCATTTTTCGACACTTGTTCAATAAAATCATGCGCATCAAATCGTTCGCCTTGTAATGCCAAAAAGGCATCACCTGGCTCAGCATGGCGTGAGTCGGTCAAGATACGTTTAACAGCTGTTTGAGGTTTTTTTTGATTATGCCAATGCCCTTGAGTGGCTTGCTGTAATTGCTCAGCTGTCCAAGCTTCTAAAGGAGAAGTACTTGTTGTTGAGGTATGCATAACTTTTCCTTATGACGCTGGATACGCGGATTTAACTGAACTGTGAATGGTATTGATTGCAGATTGCACTTCGACCACATCATCAAACCAATGACGAACGCCATCAATTTCTTGATAGTTCTCATGACCCTTACCTGCGATCACGACGATATCCCCAGCTTGGGCGTGTTTTACAGCAAACTTAATCGCTTCACGGCGGTCATGAATTTCATGTACGGTTTGCGGACCAAAATCTAATCCTGCTTTCATATCTGCAAAAATTTGGTCTGGGTTCTCTGTGCGTGGGTTATCCGAGGTCAATAACACAATATCAGCACCATCGAGTGCCGCTTGTGTCATTAAAGGACGTTTACCACGATCTCGGTCACCGCCGCAGCCAAATACCGCCCATAAGTTTTGCGATACATGGCGTTTTAAGGTTTGCAGAACTTGAATCAATGCATCTGGAGTATGTGCATAGTCCACCACAAATAAACGCGCATCATCTCGAATCACCTGCATACGACCTGGCGCACCTTTTAACTGCGGCACGACTTCAACCAACGCTGTTAGATCAAAACCTGCTTGCTCAGCGGCAATCAGACTCGCGACAATATTTTCAATATTAAAATGACCGAGTAATGGGCTTTGAACCTCGAATTCACCTTGGGCACTGCTTAATGTAAATTTAGCACCATCTAAGCTATAGGCAATATCACGTACTTGATAATCTGCTGCATGTTGAGTTGAATAGCCTAATATTTTTGGCTGAGACGGATTCGCTTGAGCCGCCGCCAGCATGACTGATGCAAACTCATCATCCATGTTGATAATCGCAACTTTCAAAGACTCAAATTGAAATAAGCGCGATTTCGCTTCCGCATAAGCTTCTAAAGTCCCGTGATAATCTAGATGATCACGACTTAAATTTGAGTAGGCAGCAATTTCAATCGTAGATCCGTTTAAACGTCCCTGCTCCAAACCATGTGAGCTTGCTTCCAAAGCCACAAATTCGGCACCTTGATTGGCATAGTCATGCAGCGCTGTTTGTAAATGCAGTGCGTCTAGTGTGGTGCGTGATGAGGCTTCTAGGTTCGGTAAAATGCCGTTACCTGTGGTGCCCATGACTGCACATTTTTTGCCTTGCAGGGTAAGCAGTTCTGCAATCAGACGTGAAATTGTGGTTTTACCATTGGTTCCCGTCACGGCCAATATACGTGCAGCTATATTGGGCTGGGTGGCTTGCAAATAGAGCTTCTGCCATTGTCCCATTAAGTGCCTGACATTTGGCACGACCAGATTATTTTCAAGCTGAAGATCTTGCTCTGAAATCACTGCAATTGCGCCATTATTTAGGGCTTTTTGAGCAAATTCTACGGTTTTTTCAGGCTGTGAAAAACTATTCAGGGCAATAAAAATTTGCCCTGAACTGACTTTACGACTATCCAGATGAAAGCCCTGAAAGGATGTATTCATCCAATCAGCAGCAGTTTGGGCGGTGTAGAGATCTTTAAATGTAATGGACATTGATCACCTATTTACTGGATTTTAGGAGTATCTAAAGGCTTGTCTAAAGGCACATTCAGCAGGCGTAAGGATTCTTGAATCACGCGTGAGAATACAGGTGCAGACACTGTACCGCCATAATAAGTACCTTTTGGGTTTTCCACCACAACCACCATGGCTAAACGTGGATTACTGACGGGCGCTACGCCTGCAAATAAGGCACGGTATTCATTGGTCGAGTAGCCTTTGCGGTCTGGACGAAGTTTATGTGCTGTCCCTGTTTTGCCTGCAACGCGATAGCCTGGAATGGTCGCGCGTGTTGCTGTACCGCCCGGTAAAGTGGCGGTTTCCATCATTAACAGCACTTGATCCGCAATTTTAGGATCAATCATTTGTTCACCTTTTGGCTCTCCATCAAGCTTATATAAACTTAAGGGAACTTTAACGCCTTTATTGGCAAGCATTGCATATGCATCTGCCATTTGAAGTACGGTTGCATTGAGACCATAACCATAGGCCATGGTCGCAACTTCAGAGACATTCCATTTACTGGGTGGCAAAATCAAACCTGGACTTTCGCCTGGAAATTTCACCGCAGAACGCTGACCAAAACCTAAACGCTTGTAAAATGTCGGCAAGGTTGGATAAGGCAGAGACAAGGCAATTTTCGCTACACCCACGTTGGATGATTTTTGAATAATCCCCCCCAACGTTAATGCACCATAGTTATGGGTATCCCGAATGGTATGGTTGCCCACGCGCATAGAACCCGGCGTGGTATTGACGACTGAATTCGCTGTATATTTACCACTTTCCAGTGCCATCGCCACAGTTAATGGCTTCATGGTTGAACCCGGCTCAAATGAATCGACAGCGCCACGATTACGCATAGCATCTTTATTGGATAAGCTGTTTTTATCATTCGGGTTATAAGATGGCCAACTGGTCATCGCCAAGATTTCACCGGTCTTCACATCTACTGCTATGGCGGTGGCAGAACGTGCATTATTGGCCACACCCACCGCAGTCAGCTCACGGTACATAATGTATTGCAGGCGCGAATCGATACTTAAGGTAATGTTTTCACCCGCCTCGACTTCTTTAACCACTTCAGGCGTTTGCACACGGTTACCATGTTTATCACGGACAATTTTCTGTTCACCGTCCACACCTGCCAAGCGCTTGTTGAGCTGCATTTCCAGCCCTTCAATACCCGTACCTTCGGTATTGGTTAAGCCAATAATTTGCGAATTGGCTTGTGGCTGTGGGTAGTAACGTTTATAGGATTTTTCCGCATACACACCCGCAAAGTTACGTTTCACCAAAAGGTCTGCTTGAGGGGGGGGGACTTCTTTTTTCAGCACCACATAACGTGAACGTGCGCGCTCTTTCACACGGCGCTTTAATTCTTCACGCTCAATACCGACCGCATCTGCCAATTCATCTAAATTCAGATTTTCTTTGGGCAGTTGATTTTTAAGTTTGTAACTATTTGGGCTATTTTTTAACTGAGCTGTTACTTCATCAAAAGTTTTTTTGGTTTCATAATAATTTTGTGGATCAATCACCACCTTCATAATCGGGGTGCTGATGGCTAAAGGTACACCGTTGCGATCACTGATCACACCACGCATGGCCTTCATTTTTTCTGTTCTTAAAATCTTGGCATTGGCTTTATTTTGCAAAAAGTCTTTATTAACCACTTGCACATAAAAGGCACGAAAAACCAATAAGATGAAGCAGAGGATGACCACGCCCCACATCAAATAAAAGCGCCACATATCGACAGCAATACTGGGTTTTTCTGAGATTGACTGTTGTTTTTTACGAGGTTGCTTGGTTTTACTTTTATCTGCCATTCAGCGTGCCTATTTTTTTTGCTCAGGTTCTGTGGGTAAAGAAATCACGACGGTTTGCGCGGTCGGCGGTGAATACATTCTTAATTGGGTCACTGCGCGCGTTCCAATCTGCGCAGTTGCGCCAAAGGTTTGCTGTTCAATCAGCAAACGCCCCCACTCTGCATTGATATCTTCTCGATCACGCATATGTGTATTAAATTCACGAAAATCATGACGATACAAATACACCTGATACACCACCATAAAGGCGCTGATTAACACCAGCGTCGTTAAAATGGTATAGACCAATAGTTTCTTTCGCCCCAAATGCTGAGGTTTTTTTTGTTCTACACTTTCCGACTTCATTGTTCGCCTATTTTATTGAAGCGTTCTGCCACACGTAACCAAGCACTGCGTGAACGCGGGTTTTGTTTCACCTCGGCTTCACTTGCCCGCACACGGTCAATTTTTTTAAGTCTACGCTTATCTTCTATTTTCTGTGGCATTCCCCAACCTGTATCTTCAGGGAATGTCGCTTCTTTTTGAATAAACTGTTTAATAATACGATCTTCCAAAGAATGGAAGCTAATCACCGCTAAACGACCATCTGACTTTAACAACTCAAGTGCTTGCGGTAAAAATGTGTGTACATCATCTAATTCTTTATTAATTTCAATACGAATCGCTTGGAAAGTACGGGTTGCAGCATGCTTGTTTTTTTCCCATTTCGGATGGGCTACTTTCACAATTTCAGCCAATTGTGCTGTGGTATCAATCTGACCTGCAGCTTTAATCGCTTTGGCAATACGACGACTATAACGCTCTTCACCATATTGGAAAATAACATTGGCAAGATGCTCTTCATCAACGCTGAGTAACCACTCTGCTGCAGTTGGACCTTGCGAGTTGTCCATACGCATGTCCAGAGGGCCGTCTTTCATAAAGCTAAAACCGCGTTCAGCTTGATCAAGCTGCGGAGATGACACCCCTAAATCCGCCATAATGCCATCAACTTCTTGAATACCACGTTGATTTAATTCTTGTTTAATATCAGCAAAGCTGGCATGAATAATTTTAAACCGTGGATCTTCTTGCTCTAACTCAGCAGCCACAGCCAAAGCTTGCGGGTCTTTATCAAAACCATAAACACGTGCATTTTCATCTAATTTCGATAACAACAAACGAGTATGACCCCCTCGCCCAAATGTGCCATCGACATAAATTCCTGTATTGCGATCCGCCACTAGAGCATCAACAGTTTCATGAAGTAATACAGAAATATGCGACATAATTATTTAATCAAAATCAGGGGAAATTTAACTGCACATTATTACCTTGTTTTGGCAAAGCTCCAAACGACTTTTTGTACGGAAATATTACTTTTCATAGGTAAAACCGTTCCTAATGCATAATTCATGCAATAAAAAAGTCTCATACTGAGACTTTTTTATTTAAATTCAATAACTTCAATAAATTAGCGACGATTGCTATAGATTTGATCAAAGATTGCACCATTCACAAAATGTGTTTGCTGTGCCTTAGACCAGCCACCAAAAACCTCATCAATGGTAAATGTTTTCAGTTTTGGAAATTGCGCCGAATATCTCTTTAACACTTGCTCACTGCGTGGGCGGTAGAAATGTTTGGCTGCCATTTCCTGACCGAGCGGTGAATAGAGATAATTGATATAGCCTGTTGCCAACCATTTATTGCCATTTTTCTCTACAGTCTTATCAACAATCGCAACCGAGGGTTCAGTCAAAATCGACATCGACGGATAAACAATTTCAAAGTCTTTTTTACCCAATACTTTCTGAGTCACCAGTGCTTCATTTTCCCAAGTCAACAGCACATCACCTATACCACGTTCAGCAAAAGTGGTCATTGATGCGCGCGCAGCTGAGTCCATGACTTTAACATTACGGTACATTTTGCCGACAAAATCTTTGGCTTTGGCCTCATTGCCTGCAGGTTGTTTCAGTGCATAACCCCAAGCAGACAAGTAGACCCAACGTGGCAAACCGCCTGTTTTCGGGTTCGGCGTGATGATTTCAACACCTGACTTGGTTAAATCCGACCAATCTTTGATTTTTTTCGGGTTACCTTTACGCACCATAAATACAATGGTCGAGGTATAAGGTGCTGAGTTATTGGGAAACTCTTTTTGCCATCCCGCATTAATCTGACCCGACTTTACAATTTCTTCAATATCATTGGCCAATGCCAAGGTGACAACATCACCTTTCAAACCATCGACCACTGAACGCGCTTGCTTGCCCGAACCGCCATGTGACTGTTTAAAATGCACAGATTTTCCAGTACGGCTACTCCAATACTGTCCAAATGAGGCGTTAAATTCGTCGTAAAATTCACGCGTTGCATCATAAGAGACGTTTAAAAATTGCTTATCCGCAGCTTGGGTTACAGGTACGACTGCCGTCAGTCCGATCACCAAAGACAAAGAGGTCATTAGGGTTTTTATGTGGGATTTCATAACCGCTCAATTTTAATTTCATCCATAAGGCATTCAATATATGAAATTCCCCTATAAACCGCAATTCTAATGATCAAGCCTACTCAAAAATAGAACACCTCTCATAGCTATAGCCTCTTTAATTTTCAGCTCATAAAAAAGGATTGCACACACATCCATGCAATCCTTTGCCCCATCTTAAATGCTCAAACCCTCTACTTTATTTTTCAGCTGAAATTTGGTCATAGATCGCGCCATTTGCGAAATGTGTTTTTTGTGCTTTTGCCCAACCGCCAAAAACTTTATCAATAGTAAAGGTATTTTGCTTTGGAAATTTCTGGCTGTATTTGGTAGCCACTTGAACATTACGCGGACGGAAATTATGTTTGGCAGCCAACTCCTGCCCTTGAGGTGAATAAAGATAATTTAAATAGCCTTTCGCCAAATTACGATTGCCGTTTTTATCGACTGTTTTATCAACAATGGCCACCGACGGCTCAGCCAAAATTGAAATAGATGGGTAAATAATCTCATATTTGTCCTTACCTAAACCTTGGGTAGCAAGTAAAGCTTCATTTTCCCAAGATAACAGTACATCGCCTATACCACGCTCTGCGAACGTTGTGAGTGATCCACGTGCACCCGAATCTAAAACTTTGACATTTTTATACAGTTTTTTCACCAGCTCTCTTGCTTTGGCATCATTCCCGCCCGGTTGTTTCAGTGCATACCCCCATGCAGATAAATAGATCCAGCGCGGTGCACCCCCCGTTTTCGGGTTTGGAGTAATGATATCAACACCTGATTGGGTCAAATCATTCCAATCTTTGATGTTTTTGGGATTACCCTTTTTAACCAAGAAAACAATGGTCGATGTATAAGGTGCGGAATTATTCGGAAATTCTTTTTGCCAGTTTTTATCAATGAAACCAGCATTCACAATTTCATCAATATCATTCGCCAAAGCAAGAGTCACGACATCAGCCTGTAGGCCCGTTGCTACTGCCCGCGCTTGTTTACCCGATCCCCCATGTGACTGTTTAAAAGCGATCTCTTGACCCGTGCCTTTTTTCCAAAATTCACCAAACTTGCTGTTGTATTCTTGATAAAATTCACGCGTAGGATCGTAAGACACATTTAAAAATGACTTGTCTGCATAAGTCTGTGTACTACCTACCACCGCTAACGTCATTAAACTACCTAGTATCATTTTTTTCATACGATGCTCTTATTTTGGTTATGAATGGCTGTACTTTATTTTTATTCTCTTGATTAAACAATCATCAAGTTACAACCATTTCGCATGATTAAATCTGTTTTTGGCATATCCTAAAATATGCAAAATTTAGTTTTATTTTTGCTAAACCACTCCCCGCTTAGGTCTCTATGGCGAAAATCTTCATATTGTGTTCATCATTATTTGCTAAAAATGCAACACGCCAACCAAAATGAGTCAAATGAAAATATTTTTTGAGTTAAATCACATAATTTTGTAAATAAGTGTGACGTATTTGTGTTTTTTGTGAAAATTATGGTTAAAATGTAAACGTAAAATCTATATCTTTACAAAAATACCAATTAGGGGAAGATTGGAATGAAAACATCATTGTATCAAACGATTTGTTTTAGCCTGTTTTTAGGCTTCGTCGCACAAACCACGCAAGCGGCTGCGCTACAGAAAACCAGTAAAGCAGTTCACGCACCGTTGTCGATTGAAAAAAATCAGTCGCCTATTGAAAGAGCACTCTCTCAGCAGAAGCGTAATCGTAGTGACAGTAAGCTTTTGGCAGAACAAGACCAGATGAAGGTGATCACCTCTATTTCGGTTGCACCAACACAAAACTTTTTTGCTTCTCAAAACCAGCGTTTTTCTCGTTTTGTACAAGCGATTTTTTTGTAGCAAAATTCTTAAACCCGATTTTAACGTTTAATATCTTTTAACGAATTTGATGTTTTAAAGTCTCAACCCTACGAGACTGCGCTATAGAGGATGTGAATTCCCGCTCATATTCCTAAAACACAAAGTGCCTAGGCCCGAATTGATGAATTAATCATTAAGCGCCTAGGCTTTTTCGTTATAATAGTCTCAATATATATTTGAATTATTTCGACTATGACCGTTCGTACGCGTATTGCACCTTCTCCAACTGGATTCCCACATGTAGGCACCGCTTATATCGCTTTGTTTAACTTATGTTTTGCAAAACAACACGGTGGTGAATTTATTCTTCGTATTGAAGATACAGATCAACTTCGCTCAACCCCTGAATCTGAAAAGATGATTTTAGATTCACTGCGCTGGTTAGGTTTAAATTGGTCTGAAGGTCCAGATGTCGGCGGTCCTCATGCACCCTACCGTCAATCTGAGCGTATGGGCATTTATAAGCAATATGCACTTGAACTGGTTGAAAAAGGTCATGCCTTCTATTGCTTTGCCACCAGTGAAGAACTTGATCAAATGCGCGCCGAACAGCAAGCACGTGGCGAATCACCTCGTTACGATGGTCGTGGTCTACTCTTAACAGAAGAAGAAGTGCAACGTCGTTTGGTTGCGGGCGAAGCGCACGTGATTCGCATGAAGATTCCTGCTGAAGGCATCTGCAAATTCAACGACATGCTGCGTGGTGAAGTTGAAATTCCATGGGCGCAAGTGGACATGCAAATTCTACTTAAAGCAGATGGCTTACCCACTTACCATTTGGCCAACGTGGTCGATGACCATTTAATGGAAATCACCCATGTGATCCGTGGTGAAGAATGGATTCCATCTGCACCGAAACATCAGTTGTTGTATCAATACTTCGGATGGAATATGCCTGTATTGTGTCATATGCCACTTTTACGTAACCCAGACAAATCAAAATTGTCTAAGCGTAAGAATCCGACCTCAATTAATTATTACAAAGACATTGGTGTGCTGCCTGAAGCGCTGCTTAACTATTTGGGTCGCATGGGCTGGTCTATGCCAGATGAAAGTGAAAAATTCACTTTAGCTGCCATGATCGAAAATTTTGACATCAAACGGGTATCACTCGGTGGTCCAATTTTTGATGTTGAAAAACTGAACTGGCTAAACGGTCAGTGGATTAAAGCACTTTCTCCAAGTGATTTACTCGATACGCTTTTGGCTTGGAAAGCAGACCGTAAAATGCTGGAAGATATTGCGGCTGCTATCCAACCGCGTATTAACCTACTGTCTGAAGCAGTCAATTGGGCAGGTTTTTACTTCAACCAATTCCCGTCTCTATCTAAAGAGCAATTTGAAAACAAAAAATTATCTGAGGAACAAGTTCGTCAAAGCTTACAGTTCGCCATTTGGCGTTTAGAAAGCTTATTTACATGGAATCAAGATACCGTTAGTCAAACATTGATGGATCTTGCAAACCAGATGGACATCAAATTACGTGATTTCATGCCTGCGTTCTTTATTTCGATTGCAGGTTCTACGGCCTCGACTCCTGTTATGCAATCTATGGTGACGATTGGCCCAGATTTAACCTTCGCGCGTTTACGTCATGCACTTGAGATTGTGGGCGGACCGAGTAAAAAAGAAGCGAAAGTTTGGGAAAAACTCAATGAAAGTTTAAAACTGCCGAAAAATGAGTCAGTTGATAACGCATAATTGAATTTAGTGTTGACGTGTGGTCGCTATGCACCTAATATAGCGACCACACAGACTAAGTGAACAACTTAAGTTGGTTAAGCTTTCAAAGCTAACCGGTGTTGCCTCGATATTGTCCCTATCGTCTAGAGGCCTAGGACATCGCCCTTTCACGGCGGTAACCGGGGTTCGAATCCCCGTAGGGACGCCAAATTCTAAAAAGCCACTGACCTTTCAGTGGCTTTTTTTTATCTCTAAATTTTAGATTTCATCAGCAATGTTATAGAATCGACCAAAAGAATTGTGGAGTGAACATGCAATACCAATGCCCCAAATGCCAAAGTCGTAAAATCATGCCACTTGCAAGTGCAAATGCACCTTCTGTACGACCAAATGTGCCCAAAAGCCTTATTTTTCTTATTCCAAGTCTCTTTCTGCTGTTACTTCTAATCGTCAGTAGCCTCGTGATGATGATCTTTGGTGACGGTGCAGGGCAAAATTTACAGATCGCAACGGTGGCTGTGTTTATTGCATCTTTAATTGCTGGTGTACTGTTTTGGCGTGATCTTCCTGATTTCAAAATTTCAATGCAAGCCTTTATGCAGTCACAAAAGAAATGGAAATGTCGCGACTGTAACAATGAATGGGAAAATTAATTTTCAAACCTCATTACATCTGATTTTTATACTCATTCACATGAATATCATGTTGGTGTGAATGAGCCTTGTTGATCCAAATAATCCTTCGCTAAAATAAAATACATATAGTCTTAAACTACTATATGCGAGTGCATTAGAGGCTGCTTTTTTCGATCATTCAAGCGCCATGCTCTAGATCTGCTCTAATCCTATCCTTAGCAGTTCAATAAATAAGCTTGACCTAAAACCTTTACTGTTATATTAGTAAGAAATGGGATCATTGATACTCCCTTTACCCTACCCGAACTAAAAAACAATAAGGCTTAATTTGCAAGGATTGCAAGGAGGTAAGTATGTTTTCAGTTGTATCGAAGCGTGTTCAAGGTGCTGTTCAGCGTATTTTTCTTGGGCATTCGCAAAGTTACTCAGAGACACTGAATGAGCTGAATAAAGCCCATGATTATGAGACACGTTTTAATCAATGTCTGTCTGATCATATGCATCAACAGTGCGATAAAAATGATGCACGCAATGCAGTTTGGTTTTATTTACGTGCCGCACTGCGGGGCGATAAAGAGGCCCAGTATAAAATGGGGCTTAGTTACTTAAATGGACAATTGGGTTTAGACCGCAGTTATATACATGCAGAAAAATGGCTGGATCAAGCCGCGGAGCAAGGACATCATGATGCTAAGCATGTACTTGAAAAAGCACTTAATCATCTGGTGATTTCTTAAATTATATTCCTGAGTCGCAGCTAAATATTAGCAAATCGACTCAAAATAAAAAAACCAGCCCTGAGGCTGGTTTTTTTAACAATCAAAATGAGCGATTAAGCACCAATTTTGCGATATTTTTGACGCTTAGCCACCAAATCATCACCATCACGCTTACGACGGTATTCTTCAAACTCAGTATAGTTACCGTCGAAGAATTCTGGCGTCTGGCCTTCAAATGACAAGATATGGGTTGCAATACGGTCGAGGAACCAACGGTCATGCGAGATCACCATCACAGTACCTGGGAAGACTAAAATTGCATCCTCAAGCGCACGTAAGGTTTCGATATCCAAGTCATTCGACGGTTCATCGAGTAAGATCACGTTTGCACCAAGTTGTAGGATTTTCGCAAGTTGTAAACGGTTACGCTCACCCCCTGAGAGTTGACCTACACGTTTTTGCTGATCTTGACCTTTAAAGTTAAAGCGACCGATATACGCACGAGATGCGATTTCGTATTCACCAATCTTTAAAATATCTAAACCGCCAGAAACTTCTTCCCAAACCGTTTTATCATTGTCTAAGGTGTCACGGATTTGGCCGACATAAGCCACTTTAACCGAGTCACCTAGAACCACAGAACCTGTATCTGGTTCTAGTTCGCCAGTCATCATTCGGAACAATGTAGTTTTACCTGCACCATTCTCCCCCACGATGCCGACAATCGCTGTTGGTGGTACAACGAAGGATAAATCTTTATACAAGGTACGGCCATCAAACGATTTACTGATGCCTTCAACTTCTACAACCTTGTTGCCTAAACGTGGACCCGGTGGAATGTAGATTTCAGAGGTTTCATTACGCTGTTGGAATTCACGCGAGTTCAGCTCTTCAAAACGCTCCATACGCGCTTTGTTTTTCTTTTGCTGACCTTTGGCATTTGAACGAACCCATTCAAGTTCTTTCTTCAATGCTTTCGCAAAAGATTCTTCTTGCTTGTTCTCTTGCTCTAAGCGAGCATTTTTCTGCTCCAACCAAGAAGAATAGTTACCTTGGTATGGAATACCCATGCCACGGTCAAGCTCAAGAATCCATTCAGCCACGTTATCTAAGAAATAACGGTCATGCGTAATCGCAACGATGGTACCTGCGAAGTCTTTCAAGAAACGCTCTAACCAAGCTACAGAGGATGCATCTAAATGGTTGGTCGGTTCATCAAGAAGCAACATGTCAGGTTTAGAAAGCAATAAACGGCAAAGCGCAACACGGCGGCGTTCACCACCTGAAAGCAATTTAACATCTGCATCCCAAGCTGGAAGATTCAGCGCAGCAGCAGCTTGATCCATTTGGTTTGTTAGATTGTGCGCATCCCAAGCATGAATAATGGCCTCTAACTTCTCTTGCTCTTTTGCAAGCGCATCAAAGTCAGCATCTTCAGCGGCATATTCAGCGAAAACCTCATCAAGACGCGCCAAAGCATCAAGCGGTTCACGCAGACCATCTTCAACGTTACCACGAACGTCTTTGGTTTCATCTAAAGGTGGCTCTTGCTCAAGATAACCGATTTTAATACCCGGTTGAGCACGTGCTTCACCTGAGAAATCTTTATCTACGCCAGCCATAATACGAAGCAGAGTAGATTTACCTGCACCGTTTAAACCAAGAACACCAATTTTAGCGCCTGGGAAAAATGATAAAGATATGTCTTTTAAGATTTCGCGCTTTGGCGGAACCATCTTCGACACACGGTTCATCGTGTAAATATATTGGGCCACGTAGGACTCCTCTATAGAAAAACCAACATTCGCAATAGATACAGCAGCGAACAAATAATTGCCGAGCATTATACGATGAATACGCTAAAAACATAAGGTATGAACAGCATCTTCAATGCAATCTTACATGTTTAAAAAATAAACAATGCTGTTTCAACGCTCCATTTTCAAAGCACCGACTTCAAAATACCGATATTCAAAAATTAGATAAATTTTTCAATAATATATAAATTTCATTTTTCGATTGAAATGCTATATTTGAGCAATAATCAACCGAAAACAATGACACTATTATGACGTATAAAGACGAAACCCTTGCAATTCATGCAGGATATAGCCCAGAGCCCACCACCAAAGCCGTGGCTGTTCCGATTTATCAAACTACATCCTATTCTTTTGATAGCACGCAGCACGGTGCGGACCTGTTCGATTTAAAAGTTCAGGGCAATATTTACACACGGATTATGAATCCGACCACTGCAGTGCTTGAGCAACGTGTGGCTGCCTTAGAGGGTGGAATTGGTGCGTTAGCATTGGCTTCAGGCATGGCTGCGATTACCTATACCATTCAAACCATTGCTGAGGCAGGTGATAATATTGCGTCTGTCTCCACGCTTTACGGGGGCACCTACAACTTATTTGCGCATACCCTACCCAAACAAGGCATCGAAGTACGCTTTTTTGACTACCAAGACCCTGAAGCCCTTCGTGGCTTGATTGATGATAAAACCAAATTAGTTTTTGTCGAATCGATTGGTAACCCACTGGGTAATATTATTGATTTAGAAGCGATCTCGAAAATTGCGCATGAGTATGGGATTCCTGTGGTGGTCGACAATACAGTGGCCACGCCGATACTGCAAAAATCGTTTGAGTTTGGTGCAGATATCATCGTGCATTCACTGACCAAATATATTGGCGGTCATGGCAACTCCATTGGCGGCATTATCGTCGACAGTGGTAAGTTCCCTTGGGGCAAATATCCTGAACGTTTCAAAGTGCTGAATACCCCAGATCCAAGTTATCACGGCGTCAACTATGTCGAGGCTTTAGGTGAGGCCGCTTTCATTGCACGCGCCCGCGTGGTGCCTTTACGTAATACGGGAGCAGCCATTAGCCCACATAATGTATTTTTGATCTTACAAGGCTTAGAAACTTTAAGTTTGCGTATGGAGCGCCATACTGAAAATGCACTCAAAGTCGCGACCTATTTAAAAGCCCATTCCAAAGTAAAATGGGTCAATTATGCAGGACTTAAAGACCATTCAGAGCATGCATTGGCACAGAAATATGTCAAAGGCAAACCCTCAGCTATTTTAACCTTCGGGGTGCAAGATGGGCTTGCTGGTGGCACACGTTTTATTGATGCGCTGCAATTGTTTACTCGCCTTGTAAACATTGGCGACGCGAAGAGCTTGGCCTGCCATCCTGCAACCACCACGCATCGACAACTCAATGAAGCTGAACTCAAAGCCGCAGGTGTCAGCATTGATATGGTGCGCCTGTCTGTGGGGATTGAACATGCAGATGATTTAATTGCAGATTTAGAGCAAGCGTTGGCACAGGTTTAATTAAATACCTCAGCCTTAATAAGCCCCAATAAAATAGAGTCTCAAATACAAAGTTTCAAGATGAAGCTTTGTATTATTTTACTTTAGACAATAACTAGAATATATTGATCAAAACAGCATATCTAAGAACAATAAATTAGAGCAATTACTCTAAAATAATTTGTAAATTCATAGACTTATTCCTAGTATTTTTTTTGGTTTTCGCTATTATCCGCCTATGGTGTATGCCTGTCTTGCTTGGTCAAAGACCTCCAAATCATACAAAAAATAGAGCAAAATTTGATTTCATCTCTGGAAGGGAAACGTGAATGAATAAAAAATTAGAACAGCTTTTTCAACGCAAAGTACATGGCAAAGTGGTTTTGATCACTGGCGCATCAAGTGGAATTGGCTTAACGGTGGCACATAAACTTGCAGATGCTGGTGCGCATGTTCTATTGGTTGCACGTACTGAAGAAGCACTCGCTGAAGCCAAATTTGATATTGAAGCCAAAGGTGGCAAAGCCACTATTTTCCCTTGTGATTTGAATGACATGTATGCCATTGATGATGTGTCGAAAAAAATTCTAAGCACTGTAGATCATATTGATATTTTAATTAATAACGCGGGGCGCTCTATTCGCCGTGCAGTGCATGAATCGACAGATCGCTTCCATGACTTTGAACGTACAATGCAGCTGAATTATTTCGGTTCGGTGCGTTTAATTTTAAATATACTCCCGCAAATGATGGAGCGTAAAGCAGGTCAAATCATCAACATCAGCTCGATTGGTGTGTTGGCCAATGCCACACGCTTTTCGGCTTATGTGGCATCAAAAGCAGCACTGGATGCTTTTAGTCGCTGTCTATCAGCAGAAGTGCATTCTCATAAAATTGCGATTACTTCGGTGTATATGCCACTTGTCAGAACACCAATGATTGCACCGACCAAAATGTATAAATACGTCCCTGCCCTGACGCCTGAGCAAGCAGCAGATTTAATTGCATTGGCTGTGGTCAAGCGTCCGAAGAAGATTGCGACAGGTTTGGGCCGTTTAGCCTCAATTACCTATTCAATTGCGCCTGATATTAACAATAAACTTATGTCGATTGGTTATAACCTCTTCCCAAGCTCAACAGCATCTATAGGTCAGCAAGAGAAACTCAATATTATCCAAAAAGCGTATGCACGTTTGTTCCCAGGTGAACACTGGTAATTTAAACTAGCCAGCTCTCAATAAAGCCTCCTCTTTAGGAGGTTTTATTATGCCTCTTACATTCCCAACAATAAAAACTGTTACAATTTAGGCGCTTTTTTTAATTTTTCTTTAAGAATTAACCGCCAAAATAATCTGACAATAATAGGGCAAAATCGAGGGTATGGTGCATGAAGCAAATATATCTGTTTAAAGGTTTTTTTATACTCTGTGCAGTTTTATTTAGCATAAATTTCTTTCAAATGATTCAATCTCAACAGTATTCTGTAGATACATTGTTCCAATTATCTTTAGCTTTAGTCTCGACTTGGCTCAGTCTCAATATTCGTGAAGCAGTAGCATTCAAATCTATTCACCTTAAAACTGCCCGTAAATCCAATGCGATTCAACACTCACAGTATTAATTCATTTTAATTGTTATCAATAAAAAACCTTCTAATTGGGAGGTTTTTTGGATCTAAACTTGGCTGATAAACCATTAATAAAATCACAAAACCCATGGGTTACCTTTAGTCAATTGAGCATAGGGTTGAATACGTTGATCTTTTTTCAAATGCCCACTTGAACAGCTGTTAATAACTTAAGGGATGAAATTTTATGTTATAAAACACCCATCTCTTTTTGTCTTTATTGAAATATGCGAATTTTTGCTTTAATACTGCAGTATGTTTCTATCACTTTTGCACTGTATCTTTGCTATCAAGTTGGAGTGAGCGTTTACCTTCAACAATATGAAATTATGGATATTGTCGCAAATATCGGGACTATTTTAGTTTGTATCGATTTGGCCGTTTTTCTTTGGCACAGTCGCAGTACAAATGCTCAAAACTTACAGGACTACGCCAGTAAATTGGAGCAACCTGCACCGATTTTCGTTAAGGTTTCTCGCAAGCTCGGACATTTTGGAATCTTGCTGATTATTACCAGTTGGATTGTTCCACTGATCAATTAATCATGTATAAAAAACCTCCCAATGGGGAGGTTTTTTATTGAGCAGTTAAAGATTATTTCGAACCTTTAATCCCTGCTTGAAGTAACAATGCACCCAAACCACCAATTTTTTGCTCTTGAGGTTTAGTAGATTGTGGCTTCTTATTCTGTTGCGGACGATCACCTTGAGGGCGTGCTTGCTGAGGACGTTTCGCTTGTGGCTTACGTTCAGTACGTTGTTCACCATTTACAGGCTCACGACGTGGCTGACGCGGTGCTTCAGAACCTTCAGGACGCATAGACAAGTTCACACGGTTACGTTCAGTATCGACTTGCAATACACGTACTTGAACAATTTGACCGGGTTTCACAATTTTATGTGGATCCGATACAAATTCATTGGCAAGCTCAGAAATATGAACCAAACCATCTTGATGAACACCGATATCAACAAAAGCACCGAAGTTAGTGACATTGGTGATCACACCTTCAAGCTGTAAGCCTTCAGTTAACTGCGCAACATCTTTAATGTCATCACGGAACTTCGCTGTACGGAACTCAGGACGTGGATCACGACCCGGTTTTTCAAGCTCAGAAAGAACATCTTTGATGGTGGGAAGACCAAATTTGTCATCTGCAAATTCTTCTGCATTCACCTGACGAATGATTTCAGTATTGCCAATGATATCTTTTACAGTCGTCGCTTTCGCTTCAACAATTTTGCTGACCAGTGCATATGATTCAGGATGAACCGCAGAGGCATCGAGTGGCTCTGAGCCATCTTGAATACGCAAGAAACCAGCCGCTTGCTCAAAAGTACGCTCGCCTAAACGCGGTACATTTTTAAGTGCCTGACGGTTGTCAAAACGACCATTTTCTTTACGGAATTCAACAATCTGCTGTGCGATTGATTTGTTCAAACCTGCGATATAACCCAAAATTGCAGATGATGCTGTATTGACATCAACACCCACAGAGTTCACACAGTCTTCAACCACAGTCTCAAGCATTTTCGCTAAACCTGTTTGGTTGACGTCATGTTGATATTGACCTACACCAATCGATTTTGGATCAATTTTTACAAGTTCAGCCAGTGGATCTTGTAAACGACGTGCAATAGACACTGCACCACGGATAGACACGTCTAAATCAGGCAGCTCATTTGATGCAAGTTCGGATGCCGAATACACAGATGCACCCGCTTCAGATACAGAAACGCGGGTTAAATTCAAATCTGTATGTGTAGCCATCATTTCAGCCACTAAGCTTTCAGTTTCGCGGCTAGCAGTTCCATTACCAATGGCAACTAAATCGACATTGAATTCACGGCATAAACTCTCAAGCTCAGCCAGTGAACCGGCTTTGTCTTCTTTCGGTGCAAATGGATAGATTGTGCTGTGCGCAAGTACATCACCCGATGCATTGACAACAGCCAATTTCACGCCAGTACGGATACCCGGGTCAACACCCAAAGTGGTACGCGCGCCTGCAGGTGCAGACAACAGCAAATGACGTAAGTTTTCTGCAAAGACGTCCATTGCTTCAGCTTCAGCATTTAAACGCTTTTCAGTCAGCAAAGAATGTTCGATTTGCGGACGAACCTTACCCAGCCAAAATAATTTTGCTGTTTGCTTTAAGAAATCTTGGCGTGCTTGTGGCTGAACTGTTTCAAGTGAGTATTCAGTTTCAATACGTGCAAGTGGCGCATCGTCTTGACCTTCTACTTTTAAACCCAATACGTTTTCTTGACGACCACGTAACATCGCAAGTAAACGATGTGAAGGCACTTTATTTAAGTTTTCAGAGAAATCGAAGTAATCACGGAATTTTTTACCGACTTCTTTTTTCTCGTCACTTGCCACCAAGCTTTTAAGCATCGCTGTTTTTGCAAATGTAGATTTTAATTCGGTGGTTAAACCAATATTTTGTGCCCAATCATCAATGATGATATGCTGAATGGCATCGAGTTGGCTTTCAAGGTCTGCATAGTCTTCATGACTAAAACCTGCCAACGCTTCAGCAGGCTCAACATTTTCAGCAAGAATTGTTGTCGCTATTGGCCCTAGGCCCGCTTCTCTTGCCTTGAATGATTTACTGGTCCGTTTTGGACGGTACGGTGCGTAAATTTCTTCTAATGCATTTTTGGTTTCAACAGCATTAATGCGTGCCAATAAGTCATCTGACAATTTATCTTGTTCTTTAAGTGATTCAAGAACTTTCTCACGGCGTTCAAATAAATCACGTAAATACGTTAAGCGCGTATCGAGCTGGCGTAATTGCGTATCGTCCAAGCCCTGCGTTACTTCTTTACGGTAACGTGCGATAAATGGAACACTAGAACCTTCATCAATCAGCTTAATGGCAGCTTCTACTTGGTTTGGACGTACGGCAAGTTCACTTGCCAACTGCTGAACTAAGTCAGTCATCGTGTTAAATTCCACAAGGATAAGGACTAAAAGTTAGTGATTATAAAGACCGAGACCATAAAATCCACAGTTGTTTTGAATATTTACAATGAAAATTTTGATAAAACTATTTTTTCAAGCCATTTTCAGCGCTAAATTTACAACTTAGCATTGATTTGTCACAGTTTCATGGCAAAAGCATAAAATCATTTTTTGTCATTTAAAATTCATTTATTTCTTTCACAAACTCAAGAAAAAAATTTAAATCTTGTTACCTCTACTCAAGTTGTGCTTTTAATCACCATAAAAACCAATTATTAAAAAGAAACATCTATTTAAAGACATATTGTAGGGTTTCAAGATTATAAAACTGGCTCAGGATTCTTTATCAACATAATTGAATATAAAGCCCTTTTGAAGATGTTGTTATTTGGTTTCAAAGCACAGTTAAAATTGTAATTTTGAGCAAATTGATACATAGTCATAACAAGAACTTAGGCTTTATACTGAGACTAACGAATATTTATAAATACAACTTTAAAGGGAGTGCATCATGAGTTTGGTTGTACCTGCTGAAAATACAGATGTTGTACACAATGAAACTGACCGCGTCGAACGCATTTTAGTTGTCGATGATGATGTGCGTTTACGTACCCTTTTGCAGCGCTTTTTAGAAGATAAAGGTTTTGTGGTTAAAACGGCTCATGACGCGACACAAATGGATCGTTTATTACAACGTGAGTTGTTCTCTTTGATCGTGCTCGATTTTATGTTACCGGTTGAAGATGGTCTAAGCATTTGCCGTCGTTTACGCAATTCCAATATTGATACACCGATTATCATGCTCACCGCTCGTGGTAGTGATTCTGACCGTATTGCGGGTTTAGAAGCAGGTGCAGATGATTATTTGCCAAAACCATTTAATCCAAATGAATTGTTGGCACGTATTCGCGCTGTCCTTCGTCGTCAAGTACGTGAAGTACCAGGTGCACCTAGTCAAAATGTGGAAGTGGTGTCTTTTGGTCCGTGGTCACTAGATTTGTCTACGCGTACATTGACTCGTGAAGGTCAAGTCGTCACCTTAACCACAGGTGAGTTTGCGGTACTTAAAGCATTGGTACAGCATCCACGTGAACCCCTCACTCGCGACAAGCTGATGAATTTAGCTCGCGGTCGTGAATGGGGCGCAATGGAGCGTTCAATTGATGTTCAAGTGTCTCGTCTTCGTCGTTTGATTGAAGAAAATCCTGCACGCGCACGTTATATCCAAACAGTTTGGGGCGTGGGTTATGTCTTCGTTCCAGATGGTGCTGAATAATTCCTTTTATTCTTTAGCCAAAATAGGAGCTTACCCTCTCTTATTTCGCGGAGAATCATTCGCAACTGTCTGAGGCAGAATGCAATAAAAACATTAATGTTTCTGCGATGAATATCTATATTTATTGCTAGATGCCGAGTTTTGCGAATGAAAATGGTTTTGCCTACTTTTGCCAAAACAAAAGTAGGTCGAACCGAAGGTTAAACATACTTTGATTAAATAAAATAATTTTAAATTTCACTCTTGTAATCTCTTTTTTAAATCTCATCACATTAATGCCACAGGAATCATGTGTGAAACTAGAACCGGTTGACCCACAAAAATTCAATGACTTTGAAACCTACTCCGAAAGGAAACGGACCAAGTGGGAACGCTTTCTAGACAAAATTAAACCGCGCTCTGCGGCCATGCGTACCACGGTATTGGTTCTTTTTGTCGTGTTTTTCAGCCTGTTCATGTCATTGTGGTTTTTTTGGAAAACACTGTACTTACCTGAAATTCAGCAACATGCGCGCTTCCTCGCAGTTGAACTCGAAATTATTAATAACCCTGAACTCAGAATATTTCATGGCGGCCAAGAACTTGATACAGACGAATGGCTGAAACAACGTGTCGGCATAGAGTACGTCACTGACCCGAAAGAATATCCGAATCAGCGTGAAAAGTTCATTGCAGAATTTTTTACCAATCAAATCGAAGAAAAACTGGTTAAAGAATTAGACGTACCCAATGTTACAGTTTATTTCCAGTTTAAACCGAGCCCTCGCATTTGGATTCAAACCCCTGAAATGAAGGGTAATTGGGTGCAAGAACCGTTAAAAACCTATGCCAACTATAGCCCTGAACTGATTCTGGCATGGCTATTGGGTGTACCTCTTATTTCAGCGGCCATTATTTTAACTTTAGTCCGCCAGCTCAATCGCCCCTTACGTCGTCTACAAAATGCTGCCAATAATTATAGTAAAACAGGTAAAGCACCGTATTTAGAAACCAACCACGGGCCACTCGAAATTCGTCAAGTCAACCAAGCCTTTAATCATATGATTTATACCTTGGAGCAAACGGAACGTGACCGCCAGATCATGCTTGCTGGGATCTCACATGATTTACGTACACCGCTCACCCGTATTCGATTGAGCGCAGAAATGATGCCCGATGATGACTTTTTAAAAGAAGGTTTGATTTATGATGTCGAAGATATGGATGCGATTTTAAATCAGTTCATCTCCTATATGCGGGATGGTTCGGACGAAGAACCCCAAGAAACCAACCTTAATACTGTATTACAAGAACTGGTGATTCAATTTAAGCCCCTCGATATTCGATTCACCGCACAAGAACTCCCCCTGATTACAGCGCGAACACTGTCTTTAAAACGCTTAATTGGTAATTTAATCAACAATTCTAAACGTTATGGTGCAGAGCCGATTGAAATTTCCGCACATATTGAAGATCAGCACATCAAAATTAGTGTTGCTGATCATGGTGAAGGCATTCCAGAAGATCAAATTGAAGCCTTGATGCAACCCTTCGTTCGGGGCAATGAAGCCAGAACCATCCAAGGCAGTGGACTGGGTTTAGCCATTGTGAAACGAATTGTTGATCTACACCAAGGTGAATTGATTATTCATAATCATGCTGAAGGTGGACTTGAAGCCATTATTTCCTTACCGCTTATACCCACTCAAGCTGTTGAAATTTCGAGCAATAGCCCCTTAAACAAACTCAAGCAAACCCTCTCTGATCGCTTTTAAGTTTGAGTAATTATTGAACATTTAATTTTGTCTAATGATTGCTCAGCACCATTTAAGATATTTAATATCAAATACTTAAAAATCATCAAAAACTCTTATACCCACATTTTATGAAAAAATTAGACCTTAGCCTAACAGGTATGCACAATGTGCCTCGTGATCGGTACAATCGGTGCCAGATCCAGAATATCAAGAGAGTAAACCATGTCATTAGATCGTATCCGTTTAGCATCACTTCACGGTAAAGTCATCAGCGCAGAAGATGCATCCGCTTTTATTGAAGATGGCATGACTGTAGGTATGAGTGGTTTTACTCGTGCCGGTGAAGCAAAAGCTGTTCCGTTGGCATTGGTTAAACGTGCGCAAACTAATCCACTTAAAATCACCTTAATTACAGGTGCATCTTTAGGTAATGACCTAGATAAGAAGTTGGTTGAAGCGGGTGTATTGGCACGTCGTCTTCCATTTCAAGTCGACAACACTTTACGTAAAGCCATCAACAAAGGCGAAGTGATGTTCATCGATCAGCATTTATCTGAAACCGTTGAACAAATGCGTAACCAGCAACTGAAAAAGCCAGATATCGCAATTATTGAAGCTATTGCGATCACTGAAGATGGCGGCATTATTCCGACCACATCTGTAGGCAACTCTGCAAGCTTCGCAATTTTTGCTGAAAAAGTAATTGTTGAAATCAATACCAACTTAAGCCCTGCATTTGAAGGCTTACACGATATTTATATTCCGTCGTATCGCCCAACACGTCAGCCTATTCCATTGACTGAAGTGGATCAGCGTATTGGTACCCAAGCGATTAACATCGATCCGTCTAAAATTGTCGGTATCGTGATCAACAGTGAATTCCATGACTCACCATCAACTGTCACTGAACCAGATGATGAGACTCAAGGCATTGCCAATCACTTGATCGCATTCTTTGAAAAAGAAGTGGCAGAAGAGCGTTTACCAAGAAGCTTAGGTCCATTACAAGCAGGTATTGGTTCTATTGCCAATGCTGTTTTGACCGGTCTTAAAGATTCAAACTTTGAAGACTTGATCATGTACTCCGAAGTTCTTCAAGACTGTACCTTTGAATTAATCGATGCAGGTAAAATGAAGTTTGCTTCAGGAAGTTCAATTACACTTTCTGCTAAATACGGCGAAAAAGTATTTAACAATCTTGAAGCGTACAAAGACAAATTGGTTCTTCGCCCACAAGAAATTTCAAACCACCCTGAAATTGTTCGTCGTTTAGGTATTATTGGGATTAATACTGCGCTTGAGTTTGATATTTACGGTAATGTAAACTCAACGCATGTATGCGGTACCAAAATGATGAATGGTATTGGTGGTTCAGGCGACTTCGCGCGTAACGCCCACATTGCAATCTTTGTGACCAAATCAATTGCAAAAGGCGGCGATATTTCTTCCGTTGTTCCATTCGCCTCTCACATTGACCACACAGGTCATGACGTAGATGTATTGGTTACAGAACAAGGTCTTGCGGACTTACGTGGTCTTGCACCGCGTGAACGTGCTCGTGCAATCATTGATAACTGTGCTCACCCTATGTACCGTGATGCGTTGAATGATTACTTCACACGCGCTTGCGAACGTGGCGGTCAAACCCCTCACCTTCTGAATGAAGCGCTTTCTTGGCATGCAAACTTTGAAGCGCAAGGTCAAATGCTTGCCAATCAAGCTGTGGCTAAAACGGCGTAATTGAATCAATCAAAAAACGTCCTTCGGGACGTTTTTTGATTTATAAAATGATATTCAAACAAGTCCCATAGCAAACACATCAATATCAGAAAGTTAACCTTTTCCACCGTTACATCTACATCCTCTCCCCTGCAGACTCAATCACTCTAAATCTGCTTATCAAATATACAAAACTGGTTTAATCTCAAAATAACAACAACCAGAATATTCTACCCATTATGTTTATTATCCGTGCTTATTTAGATTCTGACTTAGAAGACATTATTACGCTTTGGGAGCTCTGTGATTTAACTCGCCCGTGGAATAATCCTGAAATTGATATTTTTAGAAAAGTTGCTCAGAAAGATGGTTTATTCCTGGTTGCTGTCAAAGATCAAGAATTGATTGCCACGCTTATGGGTGGCTATGATGGTCACCGTGGTTGGGTTAACTATTTGGCGGTGCATCCTCATCATCAACGTAACGGCACCGCAACAGCGCTCATACAACAGCTGGAAAAGCGCTTGATTGCCTTAGGTTGCCCCAAACTACAACTACTCATCCGTAAAGAAAATATTGATGTGTATAGCTTTTATGAGCAGCTGGGCTATGAAGAAATTGATGTGGTGTGTTTAGGTAAACGTCTCATTGAAGATCAAAAATGAAAAGACTAAGTATAGGCCACCATGCATTCTTTTAAGCCCATAGAGACTCGTTTAAAGATCGAAATGGTCTTGGTTTGATTACGCACATAACTTTGCTTATTCTGTTTGGGCTTTAATTTTCCAATTCTTAAAAAAACAGGAAAGTGAATATCAACATCAGTATTTTTATTTTCTAAATAATCAATGATGGCTGTTAAGGGATCGACATAGTCATCAGCAGCGTTTTGAGTGCGGTGATGTTTGAGTCCTGTCCACGTATTTAAATACCCCACAAACTGCGCAGTCGACCAACTGAGCTGCATATCAAGCTCAGGTGTTGCAAGCTCCTCAAAAGGAAAGGGAATACGCTGATAAGACTGATCCACATGCTGGCGCTCAGCATCCCAGTATTCACCTAAAACATTGCGATATAAGTATTCAATCAAAATATTCAGTTCAGGGTCTTCTGTTCTGACCAAACCATAGCCAATCACCGCCAAGATGCCATCTTTTTTTAAGGTTCTTTTAACTTCTTTATAAAATTCTTCAAAGTTAAACCAGTGAATTGCCTGTGCAACGCTAATCAAATCAAAGCTTTGATCTGCAAATGAAGTCTGTTCAGCCTGTTGTACCTGATAACTGACATTTTCAAAATAAGGCGCTTGATGTAGTTGCTGCGAACTTAAGTCTGTTGCCACTATCTGTTCAAAATAAGGCGCCAACAACTGTGTAAATTGACCTGAGCCTGCACCACAATCCCAAGCAAACTGCTGTGAAGACACATGCTTTAATATTTCTTCAATCACTTGATGTGGATAGGTCGGGCGAGCTTGCTGATACAACGCACTTGAATCTGAGAATAAATCTTTCATTTTTTAATTCTTGTTGTTATAGCGATTATTTTATACCCACTTTACAGCTTTTAAAATTTTCAAAACCTTAATTGTGTCTAACAATACAAAAAGTATGGCTAGATTTTCAGGATTTTTCCTCTCATTTCCCATACAAAAAGTATTTGTTTAAAAGGAAAATGTCTTTTTGGGATTCAACTGAATGTTCGCTCATAAAAAAACCCCAAACATACGTTTGAGGTTTTTTTGAATATGGTGGCGAGACCCAGGATCGAACTGGGGACACACGGATTTTCAATCCGTTGCTCTACCTACTGAGCTATCACGCCGATGCCGTGTATTAAGCCGTAACTGCGCTTATTAGTCAATAACATTCACGCCTTTTTTATTCGTTCGGATAAATTTTACCCAAAAAAAATCTCTGATGGGATCAGAGATTGAAATCTTTAAAAGATTTTGAATATGGTGGCGAGACCCAGGATCGAACTGGGGACACACGGATTTTCAATCCGTTGCTCTACCTACTGAGCTATCACGCCGATGACGCGTATTAAACAGTTTCAGCGAGATATCGTCAAGTCCGTTTTCTTTAATTTCGTGCAAATGCTTAGTTTTAAATCAATTTTGGCAGTTTATTAAGATCAAGTGCTTAAAAGTAGATCAGATTCGAATGTTTCCCATAAAAAACCAGCGCTGTTCGCCACTGGTTTTAGCTCCGATCAATGTGCCAATAAGGATTTAGATTTTCTCTAAGCTCATTAAACAGCGGTGAATCGCTCCACAGCCTGGCTCAAAGCTTTTCACGCCCTTATCTTCTTCCATGCGACAGACCTCACCCACCAATCGCTCAGCAACACCACGCCCACGATTTGCGGGGTGCACCACGATATTTTCAAGCGTTCGGCTTTCACCCTGACCTGTGGCCCAGATTGCGCCAATGATTTTTGTATTAAATTCTGCAGTATAAAGTACTGTATACTGAGCAAGGTTTTGCTCAAGTTGTTCTATAGCATCCTGACCATCGCCAAACTCGGGACTGGTATCATATAAACGCTCAAGCTGTTCACGAACTTCTTGATTTTGAATCGAAGTTTTCGCATGTACGGTAATAGGCATTGATTAACCCTCCTGAGCAATCTAATATGCTGTGGCTTTCGTCACAACGAAGTATCTACATTCATCATTTTTAACGTTTTTGAGGAACGTGTCTATGACGCAACGTATCAGTGAAGTGGTAAGAAACACTAACGAAACCAAAATTCGAGTTCGTGTGAATCTTGATGGTACGGGTCAAGGCACCCTCAATACAGGTATTCCATTTTTAGACCATATGATCGATCAAATCAAGCGTCATGGCTTATTTGATATTGATATTCATTGTGATGGCGATTTGGACATTGATGATCACCATACAGTAGAAGACTGTGGAATCACATTGGGTCAGGCGTTCGCGCAAGCATTGGGTGACAAGAAAGGTTTGAAGCGCTACGGTCACTTTTATGCACCGCTGGATGAAGCACTCAGCCGTGTTGTGGTGGATCTTTCTGGTCGTCCAGGTTTATGGATGGATATTCCGTTTACCCGTGCACGTATTGGGACTTTTGATGTCGATTTATTTTCAGAATTCTTCCAAGGTTTTGTCAATCATTCACTGATGACCCTGCACATTGACAATTTGAAAGGCAAAAACAGCCATCACCAAATTGAATGTACCTTTAAAGCATTTGCACGTGCGCTACGTATGGCATGTGAAATTGATCCGCGCGCTGAAAATACAGTGGCGTCTACCAAAGGTACATTGTAATGACCCGTATTGCTCTTCTTGATTATGGCATGGGAAATTTGCACTCTGCCGCGAAAGCATTAGAGCATGTCGGTGCAACCGTCGATGTCACCAATGATCCGAAACTGATTGCTCAAGCAGACAAGATTGTATTTCCCGGTGTCGGTGCAATGCGTGACTGTATGCAAGGTATGCATGAAGCTGGTATTGACGAGGTTGTGCGAAACGCCGTGTTCAACAAACCTGTTTTGGCCATCTGTGTCGGCATGCAAGCCTTAATGCAGTGCTCTGAGGAAAATGGCGGTGCAGAATCCTTAGGCATTTTTGAAGGAACGGTCAAACACTTTCCAGAAATGGCAGGTTTAAAAGTGCCGCATATGGGTTGGAATCAAGTGCATCAAGCTGATCCGAGTCATCCCATGTGGAAGGACATTGAACAAGACGCGCGGTTTTACTTTGTACATAGCTTCTATGTTGAACCTAAAAATACTGACTTGGTTGCAGCGACGTGTGCTTACGGTATCGATTTCTGCGCCGCGATTCATCAAGACAATTTATTTGCGACACAGTTTCACCCAGAAAAAAGTCATACCGCAGGCTTACAACTGCTGAAAAACTTTGTGGAATGGAACATTTAATAATGAAAACCCACTTCGGTGGGTTTTTTCTGGTGTAAAAACAGCCTGTATTTTTAAAATAATAAGTTTGCTATGATCCATAGCGCAATACATTAAAAAAACGCTTAAAACTTAAAATAGGTTAATTAAAAATGAATCAAGCATTTCCTATAGATAAGCCAACCCGTGTATCAGGACGTTTTGGTCGCTTATCTTATCTTGCATGGCTATTTATCAGCTCTATTATTTTCATGGTCATTGCTGTTGTTTTGTTCGCAATATTTGGCTCTGTTATAGATCCACAAAATCCTGAAAATTTCTCAATTCCCGCTATTATCATTGCAACGATCCTTTATATTGCATTTATTTATTTTTCTTTTATTTTTATGATCCGCCGCTTACATGATCGTAATCATTCAGGTTGGCTGTCATTATTAATGTTTGTTCCCGTATTGAACATTGTATTCGCGTTATATTTAATTTTCGCTAAAGGTGATGCGGGAAGCAATAATTTTGGTGCACCACGAATTACCCCAGGTTGGGAAAAAATAGTGGGTTGGCTATATATTTTAATGATTCCTCTAGCAGGCGTATTGGCCGCGATTTCAATACCTGCGTATCAAAGGTATATTGAAAGTGCCCAACAGGCTCAGCTTCAGCAACCCTATAGCGAATCATATCAACAGTCACCTCAAGAATAATTTAAACTAAGCCCATCAAAGGATGGGCTTTTTAGTCTTCAAATCCATCCTTTGAGACAAAACCACCCGCAATAGGCACAACATTAATTTTAATCTCAGCTTTCAAATTCAGAGCTGCATAACGAGATTTTAATTCTGCAATCAATTGATCGGGACTCGCTTCCGTCAGCAAAATATCGGTTTTGGTGTCTTTTGAGTTTTCATTTTTTTTCGGAATTTTACTCTCTGCAATCCAGCGTTCAGTGACGCTAAGTAATTTTGCCAGCTCAATTAAGCTTTGAGCATTCGGTGTCGCCGACTCTTGCACCCATTTAGACACCGTGTCTTTCGAAACACCTAAAGCATTCACAATATCGGTGGGTTTGATATTTTTATCTTTGATTAACTGCTTAATCCGTTTTGCACCTTCACTAAATAAGTCATCATCCTGATTTGCCATGTTTTACACCAACACTGAGTTAAGTTGTTCTATTAAAGCTATCACTATACGCGGGTTTATTGCTATAACATTAAATCTCAAATCACTTAAAAGTATTGCTGTGCTGCCGCCTCATAAACATCCGCTTATTGAATATACCCTCCCCAGTCTTGAAGACATTCGTCATTACCCACGTTTTCGAAATCTCGCGCCTGAACATATTCTGCTGATTTCTTCACGAGTACAGTGCCAAAGCATTGAAACTGACATTAAAGCCGCGGTTCTTTTAGGTTTCGATACGGAGTCTAAACCCACATTCACTAAGGGCGAGATTTCTACAGGACCCCATCTGATTCAATTGGCGACGGCTGAAAAAGCTTATTTATTTCAAGTCAATACTGAAACGCTAGAATTTTTGAAACCGATCCTCTGCAATCCTGCTCAAATCAAAGTTGGTTTTGGTTTAAAAAATGATGCGCATTTATTTCGTAAAAAAGGCATTGAACTCAATGGCAGTATCGATTTAGCAAAATCATTTTCTGCATTCGGCATCAACAATCCACTGGGTGTAAAAAATGCCATGGCATTATTGTTTCAAGTTCATTTTCAGAAAAATAAAAAAATCAGCACCTCCAATTGGGCAAAGAAAAATTTAAGCGTAGAACAAATCTTCTATGCAGCCGCGGATGCTTACGCGCCTGTGCTGATCTTTAACAAACTGATGAAGTTACAGCTTTTGGATCCATCTATTTCGCGTAAATTCAATATAGAGTCCGAAAAAAATAATGCTTAAAATAAGACAGAAACGTAGTCATACGTCGTCTCATTTAAATTCATTATGCAATTTGAAATACGCAAATATAATCTTCAGTAAGCTTAAAAGAG
Organism: Acinetobacter sp. TGL-Y2; assembly: GCF_001612555.1. Classification (NCBI taxonomy): domain Bacteria; kingdom Pseudomonadati; phylum Pseudomonadota; class Gammaproteobacteria; order Moraxellales; family Moraxellaceae; genus Acinetobacter; species Acinetobacter sp. TGL-Y2. Next base: position 3,097,877 of record NZ_CP015110.1, read on the forward strand.
CATCAAAACTCAGCACCCAAAGATATGAAATTAAGCACGGTTTAGTTCCAGCCAGTGAATACTTTTCTCATTGAACCCAAACATTGATGATTTAGGCGCAGATCAGTCAAATCAGCTTGTTAATTCCCTTCAATCGAAGCCAGTCTTATGTGTAAGGGAAAGCCGCTTTGAAGATGCCCTAAAAATGCTTTGGTAAAACCCAATGAAATGGAGATAGACACAATATAAAGAATAGAATCGGGCGATGAATAGCATAGAATAACAACACGCTTCTTGCCCTTTAAACCGCCGTAGCCATACAGCGGTTTAATTTGAGCAATTTGCACAATTGCGTTTAGCGATTCAGATTTTATTTGCTAAGATTACATTCATTAAATTCAATGAGAATGAGGCAAGGAGCGAAAGCATGCTGATCATCCCTGCAATAGACCTGAAAGATGGTAAATGTGTCCGTTTAAAACAAGGTCGTATGGAAGACGATACCGTATTTTCTGATGATCCAGTGGCAACAGCACAGCATTGGGTGAATGAAGGCGCACGTCGCTTACATCTGGTCGATCTTAATGGTGCTTTCGCAGGTACGCCGATCCACAAACCTGTGGTGGAAGCAATTGCACGTGCACAACCCGAACTTCCAATTCAAATTGGTGGTGGTATTCGCTCACTTGAAACCATCGAGCATTATTTAGATGCAGGTGTTTCATTTGTGATTATTGGCACCAAAGCCGTTCAAGACCCTGCTTTTGTTGAAGAAGCATGTCGTAAGTTTGCAGGTCATATCATTGTTGGAATTGATGCCATAAATGGCATGGTTGCAACCGATGGCTGGGCAAATGTCACTGATGTTAAAGCCACTGATCTTGCAAAACGTTTTGCAGATGCCGGTGTTTCGAGCATCGTATATACCGATATTGCACGTGATGGCATGATGCAAGGCGTGAACATTGAACAGACCGTGAATCTTGCGACCTACTCAGGTCTTCCAGTCATTGCCTCTGGCGGTGTCACCAACCTTGATGATGTACGCAACCTTAAGGGTCAGCCTGGCATCTTGGGTGCGATTACAGGTCGTGCAATTTACGAAGGCACACTTAACCTTCGTGAAGCTCAAGCTTTATGGGATGACCAAGCCATCTAAACGATGGCTTAGGATTTAAAACAGGTTTAAATTTAAAAATAGTCTTATCATTTAAAAGAGGTCTTGATGACCTCTTTTTTTGGCTTTGCTTTACACTAGCGCTTTCATTTTCTCCACACTGTTATCTTTTGATGTTTACTCTCTCCGCTCACTTTCAACATGCCAAAGTGCCACAACTTGCGCTCATACTCATCACCATCATTTGGGGTGGTAGCTTTATTACCGTTCAATACGGACTCAATTTTAGTAGCCCAATTTTATTTGTCGGATTTCGCTTTGCCGCAGCAGCGATTGCGGTCATGCTGATTTCAATGCCTCATCTTAAAGGTTTTACCCTCAAAGAAATCGGGGCGGGTGCATGTATTGGCGCCTTGATTGCGATCGGCTATGGCACGCAAACCATTGGCTTAAAAAGTATTAGCAGCAGTGAGTCAGCGTTTTTGACAGCGCTGTATGTCCCGCTGGTTCCCATCCTGTTATGGATATTATTTCGAAAAAGACCCCATTTTATGACTTGGATGGGTGCATTGTGTGCCTTCTTCGGCTTGCTATTTTTAACGGGAAATGGCCTCGCTGCCATTCAACTGAATTTCGGTCAAGCCATCACGCTGTTGGGTTCTATTGCAATTGCACTTGAAATTATTCTCATCAGCCATTTTGCAGCACAGGTCAATCTACAGCGGGTCACGGTGTTACAACTGATTTTTGCAGCATTATTTTGTTTTGTGCTCGCACCAATATTCGGAGAACGAGCTTTACCTCGTTTTGAATGGCAACTGATTTAGTATTGCTCGGTCTAGGTGTCGCCAGTGCCTGTATTCAATTGGTGATGAACTGGGCACAGCGTCAGGTCGATCCTTCACAAGCCGCTATTATTTATGCAGCTGAGCCTGTTTGGGCAGCACTGTTTGGACGTATGGCAGGTGAGCGCACCTGCTCTGGCATTACTTGGCGGACTATGTGTGGTGATTGGCGTTATTTTAAGTGAGTGGAAACCGAAGTTTTTTCAAAAAAATAGCGCCTCTCTAGGCTTATTTAGACACTCATTTTATTTTCAACATCATACACGGTTGATAATACTCAACCTTTGGCATGGGTGCATAAAATGGATGTAACAATGCTTTCCAGTGCTGATAGGCTTCAGATGTTCTGAAGCCTCCCGTATGGTCTTCGAGATGATCCCAAAAGATCATCAAAATATACGCATCTGGCTGTTCAATATGCTTGATCAGTTGCACTGCATTCAAACCTTGCATCGGCGAAATCAGCGTTTTTGCCGTCTGAAATGCCGCTTCAAAATCTGCACTTTGATGGGGTTTAATTTTCAAATGCACATGTTCAATGATCATTAGGATCTTATCTCGACATTCCGCTTATTAGAATGAAAACCATACATGCTGAAATAACCTATTGATACATGCGTTGATTGTCATTTAAACGGATAATCCCTCGAATCGCACGATAGACAATCCAGACCCAAGACAAACCGATGACGGTCACACAGAACGTGGTTGCACCTAGCGCAACACCTGCGAATGCATTGGAGTTTTCACCGGTGAGGAATAAGAAAAGAAACGGCACAAATGCGATGATATTCCAAATCAGATACCACCAAAATGTCCGAATTTGCCAGGTAAAGTGACTTTCAAAAATTGAGCCTTGCACACTGCTTCGTTTTACATAGTTAATAATCAGTGCAATCACCGCCAGAATCCCTGCTGAGAAAATGGCAATAATATAGAGCACATATAAAATCAAAGTTAAGCTTCGATTGGAATCTCGATCAATTGAATAATTCATGATTATGCCTTGTCAAATATGTCTTTAAATTTGCTTTTTAAATGTCACCTTGGATTCAAAACACCATTGAATTTAATGGAGAGATAAGCCAAAGAAGCATTAAAATATTAAACACGATGGTACAGAAATAGATCTTTCGAAACGGTTGCTTTTGTGTTTTATGACGCAGTTTTTGCTGTGCAAGCCATGCTGCGGGCCAACCACCAAGGACTGACAAGATATGCAGTGTATTTTCAGGCACACGGCGATTTCCTGCTTGCGCCGCTTCTTTATCTTGTGCATACATCCAGTAGGTGATGGCATTCATCACACTGATCAGCAATAAAAGCATACTATTGAGTACGCCTGCCACAGTCAGACCAGCAACCACTAAAATGTATATCACAATCGCAATCTGCATGGGCTGCATTACCGTCTTGTTTGCTGCTTTGGATCTAATATGAGATTGTTGCTTGGTTTTTTGCGTTTGTGATGCTTTTAAATAAGTCACTTGCTTGGCTTTATAACGTCCCTGTCCATCCAATTGCACCAGATACTCTAAGGCACAGCCAATAATGGGACGCGGACCAGGACGGATAAAATCCTTGATATGTAAAAATACACGACCTTTCGATCCATCCTCAGGTTGAATAAAGCCATAGCCTTTATCATCAAACCACTCTACCAACCGACCTTGATCGCGCATCCTGACTTCCTTTCAATTATGCTGTAACAAACTTAAGACGTTCTACCAGCATATTACGCATCTCATCTGGATTTTTCTGCAAAATATCATCACCTGTACGACCCAGTTCTGCATTTTTCTGCGCGACTTGTAAACGCATCATCCAAAAACGCCCTGCTGCCATTGCCAAATACAGCTCTAAACACGATTTTTCATCTGAGGTCAGTGGGCGGATATCTTCATACGCGTCCAAAAAGGCATGTGCTTTGGCTTCATTTAAATGTACTTCTGGATATTCGGTACAAAAGTCATTGATGCTAATGGCAATATCAAATAACCATTCATCTTTGTTCAGCTCATAAAAATCCAGAATCCCTTTGAGTTGATTGCCCTCAAACAAGGTGTTATCACGGAATAAATCTGAATGAATAAAACCCTTTGGACGCTCTGGATACATGGCTGTAAGCGTATCATATAAGCCTAATAGGTTATTTAAAAGCACGCTATCGGCTGGGTTTAAACTCGGCTTAATGGCTGTAGCCACATTACGCCAGTAGCGATGATTACGGTACTCGGCACGTTCTAGAGGAAAGTCTTTCAGCGCCACATGAATTTTCGCTTGTGCTGCACCTATGGCTGCCACTTGTTCAAGGGTAGACGGCATAGGATGATGCCCCATTAAACGCGGTGCAATTTGTGCAGGTTTATCCTTTAAAATTTGAATGGCACGACCGTTTAAACGTAAGGGTACAGGCACAGCCACACCTTGCTGACCCAAATGCTCAAGTACAGGCACCAGTTCATCTGCGCCCTGCTCGTCCATCTCTTCAAAAATAGTCAATACAAACTGTTTTGCATCCGCGCAAACCAAAAAGTAGTTGGTATTTTGAATACCGCCTTGAATGGGAATCAGGTCAATCACCTCCAATCCATAAGGTGCTGCAAAATCCTGAACTTCCTTTAAAGTCAAAGGGGTATAAACCGACATAGAAAACCTGCAAAAAAACTTACATAATTTTGATAGAATACCCGCTCCTACTATGAAGGTGTAGCATCTTCGTGGCGAAGTTTCATAATCGGCTGTTATTTTTGGAAAAAATTATGCTTGCTAAACGTATTATTCCTTGCCTCGACGTAGATAACGGTCGAGTGGTGAAAGGCGTTCAATTTCTTGATATTCGTGATGCAGGCGATCCAGTTGAAGTAGCGCGCCGATATAATGAACAAGGTGCAGATGAAATTACCTTTTTGGACATTACTGCCACTTCAAATGGTCGTGACACCACCTATCGTACTGTTGAACGTATGGCTGAAAGTGTATTCGTTCCATTAACCGTAGGCGGTGGTGTTCGTAAAGTCGAAGATATTCGTTTACTGCTGAATGCGGGCGCAGACAAAGTCAGCATCAACTCAGCAGCCGTGTTTAACCCAGAGTTTGTGCAAGAAGCTTCTCAGCGTTTTGGCGCACAATGTATTGTGGTGGCCATTGATGCAAAAAAAACACGCGACAATAAATGGGAAATTTTTACCCACGGTGGTCGTAAAGCCACGGGTATTGATGCGATTGATTGGGCAGTAAAAATGGCCGAATACGGCGCAGGCGAATTATTGATTACCTCTATGGATGCCGATGGCACCAAAGCGGGATATGACCTTAAACTGATGCGCCAAATTAATACCCGCGTGACTATCCCAACCATCGCATCTGGCGGTGTCGGCTGCTTACAACATTTGGCAGATGGCATTATACAAGGGGGTGCAGATGCGGTACTTGCAGCTTCTATTTTCCACTTTGGTCAGCATACGATTCCAGAAGCCAAAGAATACCTTGCGAATCAAGGTATTGAAATGCGTCTGTAATGGATCATTTTTACGTGACTGTTTGAAGTGTGAATGCTAAAAAAGAGTGTGCCAATCACACTCTTTTTTATATCCAAAAATAAAGACGAATCTCGCAGGCACTGGTCTTTCATAGATAACAACAGATAAAAAACCATTGGAGAGCTGCAAAAAATCCAGACCACTGACAGCACTTCTAGACTAAACAGTCCAAGATATAAAACGCGATATCGGGTATGAGCCTCAACATAAGAAGTATAATTTAAAAATAAAATCAATGTCTTAGATCAGATAAAATTGAGTCGAAGCCTTCGCGCTTTAGCGCAAATGTACCGAATAGCCTTAACTATTTATAAAAAAACCACTTCGTATGGCAATAGCATTTCGACGATATTGAGCTCAATTTTTCAATACCAATATGAGCCTATTTATACAGACAAGCGCGGTTTCACCCACGTTGCAGGGAAATAGCTATTCACCGTTTTTGTCAGCCAAATTGAAACGGTCTTAGGCAGAGTCACGCCCAACGGATTTTGCTCTTCCAGTTCCACTGACGAAATCACCCGTGTGCCCAATAGATAGTCAAACCATGGCTTGGTTACACACCAGTTGGCATCCTGATTTGAATTCATATGATGATCATAATGCCAAGGGATTTTACGCTTCGCCCATTCAGGTTCTAAGTGTGCGCGGCGATGCACATAGTAATAATTAGCTGCACTATAAAATACCGCCAAGCTCATGCCCTTCGAGATAGGATAAAATAACGGTGCAAAAACCACCACCGTCACGCCAAGTGACATAATTTCATTGCGTGTGCGCCAATTGCGAACACCTTCGACATAACCATAATCACTAAAATCTGTTTTACGTACTTCTCTATGATGTTCCCAATGTGACTTCATACTGTCGGGCACGGGACTAAACCGTGGCTTTCCCGCGCGATGTGTACCGTGTAACACATACTTATGCGCGAGCCACTCAAATCCATTGGCAACAATTAAACCGGCTACAAATCCTTTGATCATGTTTAGACTCCGTCTATTTTTTAATTCTGTTCCTGTTTTTAACTATAACGTCGCTTGCGGGTTGATCATTGACTTCAATCATTTTATTTTTAAATAATTGCGACATTTTTAAGGATGCAAATTCTCTTTTTTTTAAAGCCAATTTTACAACTTATTTGAACCATACAGTGTCTAGATCTACGTCGTTTTTGAGTCAGAGCCGATTTTAAAAAAATTACTGCCTAGCTTTTAAGTATCTAAAAACATACTATATTTTAGATACTTTTAACATGAATGGATAGGATCGCTCAGGCATACTGGATGCAGATATGAAATAGCTCCATACAGGAGCCATAGAAATAATCTGTGCAATTTGTCATTTTTTTAACTTTTTTTATTTAAATGGATTAAAATTTACGCACAACACAATAAATACCCCCCTTTGTAATACATCACTTTATATCAATGAGTGTAGAAAAAAATAGGACAAATATAATGAATAAGTATTTCGCAGAATTTTTAGGAACATTCTGGCTGGTCTTTGGTGGCTGTGGTAGCGCTGTCTTGGCCGCGGCATTTCCAGAATTAGGTATTGGTTTCGCTGGTGTTTCACTGGCATTTGGTTTAACGGTACTCACCGCAGCCTATGCACTGGGACATATTTCAGGTGGACACTTTAACCCTGCGGTAAGTGTGGGCTTGTGGGTCGGTGGTCGCTTCGATGCTAAAGACCTGATTCCCTATATTGTGGCTCAAGTCGTGGGTGCAACAGCAGCAGCATTTGTACTTTACCTGATTGTACAAGGTCAAGCCAGCTTCACTGGTACAGGAGGATTCGCGACCAATGGTTATGCTGAACTATCACCAGGCAGTTATGCGCTAAGCGCTGTCATTACCATTGAAATTGTGCTAACTGCATTTTTCTTGATTATTATTATGGGTGCAACCGACAAACGGGCACCTGCGGGTTTTGCACCCATTGCAATTGGTTTAGCTTTAACCTTAATCCATCTGATCAGTATTCCTGTGACCAATACTTCTGTAAACCCTGCCCGTAGTACTGGCGTGGCTTTCTTTGCAGAAACCGCTGCATTAACGCAGTTGTGGGTCTTTTGGGTTGCTCCCATTATTGGTGCCGTCATTGGCGCATTAATTTATAAAGGCATAACAAGTAAGCACGATGAATCTAGTTCAGTTGTAGTTAAACCTTAAGGTTTAATATTGAACATTTAAGCCATTACTCATATAAAAAGCCTGCATCTGCAGGCTTTTTTACGTGTTCAAATTTTCTGTGCAAAACACTATAGAAATGGATTTTCGATCTCATTTTCGGAACTGCTTTGAATCTTTTCAGGCAACTGTTGTTCTTGTTCCAACTGCATCACAATTGCATTCAAGTAAGCTTGCAAGGCTTTCGCCGCTGCTAAACCCGCTTGATCCTTGGTCAGTTGTAAGTTGCCATAAATACTGACCCGATCTAGATCATTTTCCAAGGTTAAATCATGAATCGAATGTGACTCTGTACCTTGTTCAAAAGGTTTAAACATTTTTCGTTCTCTTCGATTTTGTTTGTTTTAACTCAAAAATATATCCTACTTAAGACAGAAAGCAGCAACATTTACTTAAAGAATTGTAATAAATACTGCAACAATGCCTGTACCAATTCTTTCACCAAAGCATCTTGGGTTTGCTCGTCAATTTTCGGTGTTTCAAGCGTAGTATTGATACTAGATTTTTGATGGGTAAATTCTTTTTGCAGCGCTTTTATTTTCTCTGCGCTGATATCTTCAGCACACTGACTCTCTGCATCCCAATATGAATAAGCAATTTTTTGATTGGCTTTGACTTGGGTGGCTTTTAACGGCAAATTATAAGTATTACGTTTTTGTTCCGCAGTCAGCTGTGGAAATAAATTAATGCCGATTTGTTCTTCTAACTGACACACACTGATCACTTTGACCTGTAAGGAATCATTATTGGGTGCGTAATACACCCCAATAATCCCCTCTTTAGGCATGTACAGCGCTTTATATACCGCAGTCGGGACAATCACGCCGTTGCCAATAGTCTTTAACTTTTTGCCTGAAAATACAGGACCTGTAATCACATAGACATCTTGTTTTTGCTTGGTGACAATCGCACGGGTGGCTTCTTCAAGTTCACGCCAAACCTGCTGATTATTTTTCGGCGCCTGTGGAATCATATTGGCTAAAGAAAAACTGTCATATTGCGCCGCTTTATTGGGCATATCGGCATTCGGTGCCAGATGTCCACGGTCATAACCCGAACCACGATAATCTGCCAGCATCGCTCGATGACTTGCACTCACGCGATCTTCTTCATGGAAGCTGTCTTCACGTTTAATTTTTTGGCTTAAACGTGAAGTCGATAAGTACTCAGCTGTCCATAGCGGCGTTTTCGACACGCCAGAATACATTGTATTAAAGCCATTAAAACACAGCGGATAACTGTGCTTGCTTAAGCTGTCTTTAACAAGAATTGGAGGCTCTTCGCGATAAAACTGATTTAAACATGCAGCATTGCTCGCACTGCCTGAAAACGGAAGATATTGGGAAATTTTTTCTTGACCGAATGCGAAAGCAAAACTGCTTGCCGCCACCAATCCAAGTACAGCTTTTACCACTAAATTACTCAATCTCACGCACCCTAATTCAATCCGTTTTCGGCTATGCATCACCATGATTCGCTGGCAAATTAACCGAATTAAGCACAGCTTAGCAAGCTATACGGTTCAAGTATATCAAGTGAATTTTCAAGTGAATAAAGCTTCTACAATTCCTGCTGAATTAAACAGCAATCCACGTAACAAATTGTTGTTATTATGGGTAAGTTTTTGAACAAAATGGATGATATTACGTATATTTTATTGAATACCTCTACCTAACTGTGACAAGGTAAATGAGAATATTGATGAATATTATTTAAACGTTAAAAGAATTGGAGTCTGTTATGCGTTCACACATTGTTCATTTAGCTATCGTTACTGGTTTAACATTTGCGAGCATGACTGCCTTTGCAGAGCCTCCTGTTCAAGCAGGTGAAACCTTAGAGAGTTTATCTAAAGCCAAAGTTACTACCACGGTGAATGGCCAACCAGGCTCACTCAACGAATTACTAGCAAGTGGTCAAATTAACGTTATGCCGGGCACAGAAGCAAGTGCTGCCACAGCTACACAGACACCGTCTGCAGATGCAACCCAGCAAAGCCCAGTTATGGCTGACCCTGCGACCCAACCGCCTGAACTTGAGACAGAAGCACCACAAGCTGAACCTGCTGCAAATTAATATTTTTTAAGCAATTTCTTCGCTTTTTCTGTAATGCAAAAATAACAAAATAGAGAATTAAAAAAAGCCAAGGTTTAAACCTTGGCTTTTTCATGATGATTCAATTTAATCATAAAGATTGATCAGACACATGTTTTCAAATCAAATTTCGATTTGACTGCCCATTTCCACCACTCTGTTTGGTGGGATTTGATAAAAATCGCTCACCGCACTGGTGTTACGTTGCATCGAAATAAACAGCTTCTCACGCCATGGCGCCATGCCATCGCCTAGCGTGTGAATCAAACGATCACGTGAGATAAAGAAGCTGATTTGCATCATGTTATATTCCATCCCCAGCTGATGATAGGCTTGCTCTAAAGCGCGTGGAATATTGGGCTGATCCTTAAAACCATAATACACAAATATTCTAAAGAAGCGTTCATCAAGTCTTTCAACTTGGATACGCTCGATCTGTGCAACAAAGGGCACGTCACGTGTAATGACCGTAATCATAATATTACGCTCATGCAAAACTTTGTTGTGTTTAATATTATGCAGCATAGCATGTGGAACAATATTCGGTGTACCCGTTAAAAAAATGGCATCCCCAGGAACGATCATAGTTTCATTGCTCATGCTGACGCTTTGAATAAACAAATCAATCGGTAATGCATCTGACTCAAGGCGGTTCAATACAATCTGACGACCATCTTTCCATGTCATCAGCAAAGTATAGACCACTGCACCAATTAATATAGGCACCCAACCGCCATCTGTAATTTTAAGCGATGTTGACGCCACAAAAATCAAATCAATCAGCAGTAATGGCACAGCAAACAGCGCCACTTTCCAAATCGGCCAGCGCCACAAACCATAAGCCAAAATTGAAATCAGAATTGTGCCACATAGCATGGTCATGGTCACAGCCACGCCATAAGCACTGGCTAAGTTGGCACTGTTTTCAAACAATAAAATCAGAATGACCACAGAAATAAACAGCACCCAATTGATAAAGGGAACGTAAATCTGACCTTGCTCAACCTCTGAGGTATGTTGTACCGAAAGGCGAGGCAAATAACGCAGTTGAATGGCTTGATTGACCATGGAAAAAACGCCGGTAATGACGGCTTGTGAGGCAATGACTGCCGCGGCCGTTGCCAGTCCAATCATCGGGAAAAGCGCCCACTCTGGGACCAGCAAATAAAACGGGTTTTCAATTGCACTGGGATTGCGCAACAACAATGCGCCCTGTCCTGCATAATTAATGAGCAAGCATGGCAACACAATAATAAACCATGCCAGTTTAATCGGCATACGCCCGAAATGCCCCATATCGGCATACAAGGCTTCACCCCCAGTCATGGTTAAAATCACAGCACCCATGGTCAAAAATGCCACATAAGGCTGCTCATAGACAAAATTAAATGCCCAGTGCGGACTGACCATGGCCAACACGAAAGGCGTTTGAATCACGCTCCATAGCCCCAGCAGACCAATCGACAAGAACCACACCAAGGTCAATGGACCAAAGAACTTGCCCATTGTGGCCGTGCCATGACGCTGTACCAAAAATAATCCTGCCAAAATACCAATCGCAAGTGGCAATAGCCATTGATTGAACATGGGAGTAGCAATGCTTAAACCTTCTATGGCAGACAAAATTGAGATTGCAGGGGTAATGATGCCATCACCAAAGAATAACGAAGCACCAATAAAGCCTAGAGCAATCAAATAAATTTTCTTATTGTCCGCAATCCGCGTTGAACGCAGATTCAATGCCAAAAGGGACATAATCCCCCCTTCTCCATTGTTATCGGCTTTCATAATCACCAACACGTATTTGAAGCTGATGGTTAACATCATGCACCAAAAAATCAGTGATAAAATACCCAGGACCGTTTCGTTAGAGATGGCAATGTGTGCGGTAAGGAAACATTGTCTGAGTGCGTAGAGTGGGCTGGTTCCGATATCACCGAATACCACACCCAGCGCAGCCAAGGTGATCGCTGGTAAAGCTGCTTTTTTTGCGGTGCTTTGCATATAATTGTCTTCAAGTCATTAGACAGTATTTTTCGGCAATCATATCACTCGTTTAAATCTTTTTCTCTAAATCAATTGTTTCATCTTGGCATAGCCTGATTTTTTGGTTATCATCGCTCGCCTTGGTGAGGTGTCCGAGTGGCTTAAGGAGCACGCCTGGAAAGTGTGTATACGTTTGCGCGTATCGAGGGTTCGAATCCCTCTCTCACCGCCATTTTCTATTCTTACAATATCTTATGATGTCTTTAAAAGCTTAAATCTAAAGGTTTTAGGCTTTTTTTTACGTCTAATATTATCTACTTCATCTATTGCAATCTCGATATGGTTGGGGGTATAACTGGGGGTATAATAAATTACCCCTATTTTTATACCCCCAAATTTATACGGGGAACGTTGCAATGCTTACAGATGCCAAGGTCAGAAAGATCAAACCATCAGAAAAGAAAACCAAATATCCTGATGAAAAAAGTATGTATTTGGAGGTTACGCCTTCAGGTGGTATGCATTGGCGTATGCAATTTCGCTTTAATGGTAAAGAAAATATTTTCAGCATTGGTTCATATCCCGAAACTACACTTGCTCAAGCGAGAAGGATTCGAGATGAAGCACGATTAAAATTAAAAGATGGGATTAATCCCAATGAAGCCAAAAAACAAAAGAAACAACAAGCAGATGAAAATACTCTTTTTAAAGTGCTTGCTATGGAGTGGATGAACGACCGTAAAACCACCATCAAAGAAGTAACTTATTTACGTGACCTTTCTGTATTTGAAAAAGACTTATTCCCTATTCTAGGTAACATGCCTATTGATCAAATCAAAGGTAAGGATGTACTTGCCTGTGCTAAGGAAATTGAAGCACGTGGTGCACAGGAAATGGCTAAGCGTTCTATTCCTTTAGCTGGACGTATTTTTCGTTTTGCAATCCGAAAAGGGCTGATTGAAGTCGACCCTACACCACACTTAGGCGAAGCCTTAAAACCTCGTAAAACCAAGCATATGGCTCGCCTAGATATTTCTGAGTTTCCACCTTTTATTGAACGTATGGATCGCTATCACGGCAATCCAATCATCAAGACTGCCATTCAGCTGATGACTTTAACTTTTGTGCGTACTGCTGAACTGAGAATGATGGAGTGGAATGAAATCGATTTTGATAATCATTTATGGCGTATCCCTGCTGAAAAAATGAAAATGGCTCAGCCTCATATTGTCCCATTATCAAAACAGGCTATTAAACTCATTGAAGGATTAAGACCCCTTACAGGCAATAAGCAGTATGTTTTTTATAATCACAGCACAGCAAAACCTATGAGTAGCAATGCTTTACTCTGTGTAATCCGTACAATGGGTTATAGCGGCAAGATGACTGGCCATGGCTTTCGTGGACTTGCGTCAACAACACTTCATGAAAGAGGCTATATGCATGATGCGATTGAAATTCAGTTAGCACATACGGTTGGGAATGCTGTATCTCAAGCTTATAACCATGCACAGCATTTAGACTATCGGGTTAGGATGATGCAAGAGTGGTCTGATTTTATTGATAGTTTAAAGAATAAGATTATTCCATTTCCTAAATCTAAGACTACATGTATATAATATTTTTACATAAATTTAAAAATATTCAAGATAAAAGAAGGGTTTCTCTCTTTATTTTAGAATTCAATTTATTAATGTTTATTAACAAAGAAAACCAGCTCTTGAGCTGGTTTTCTAGTAAATGACTTACATCATACAAATATATTCATATTACCATTTTAGCGTAACTCTTCGATTCGGAGCAGTACAGGTAATATTCTGAATAGTACGACCATCATCTAAACACTGTTGAAACTGTTCTGTCTTATTGGCAGCAATTATTTTGATTTTAGATGAATCAATACCTGCTCGTATTAGAATGTTTTCAACCGTTTTTGCACGCTCTAAAGATAATTTTTGGTTATAACTATAACCGCCAATGACATCGGTATATCCGGTTATGGTAATTTCCGTAGCGTTATCATGCTTAATACTGTTCACAATATTATCAATGACACTTTGATTATTTATTATCGACTCTACACCAAAACGATCAAACTCAAAGAGAATGTGACTACCATTTCTATCCTCCTGAGTAGGCTGCTCTTTAACCTCATTATTAACACCCCAATCAATAAAGCCTTGGCAATCCTCTCCTTTCCAATACAAACTCTCACCTAAATAGTTTTTATCAAAATCAATGCGTAATTGACATCTTTTATAGGTTTGAGTATTTGGCACTCTAATATCTAAAACATAATTCCAAGTTTTTATAAAAAAAACCCCCTCACTAAACTGTGGATTTCCCAATAAGTGCCTATAATGGTCTTTTGTTAAGCCTGTTGCGATATTGGCAACTGTTCCATATTCATATCGTTGAACTTGTTTTAAATAACTAGATTGAAGATTTGGGAAAGTTATTTCCTTCTCGCTATCTACTAAAATATCTGTTTTTGCTTCAGAAACTTGCGTAAACAACCCTAAAATAATACAAGCGTATACTACTATTTTTTTTTGCATAATAAATAAATCTTACATAACAAATTATTTGATAGAGGGGTTTCCCCCTCTCATTTTCAGTACTTAATTAATGACACTCGAAACACCTATACGAACTAGTGGAGAGCCGTCCGTACCGCCAGCCACACCACCAGTTAATGACCAACGGCCATTATCTGCAGTACGACGTAACGTTGCTCCTATTGCTGTTTTCTCATTGTAATGAGCTGCGCCCACAGCATAAGTCCACTTACCTGAAATAAATGGCGCTTGCTCTAGAGCAGCAGTTGCAGCAATACCTGTAGATAAATTATCTTCCAATTTATCTATTCGGTTATTTGTATATCTAAATGCTTGCTCTAAATTGTTAGATAAATTAGCAACACGGCCATCAATGGCACCAAGAGCATCACCCACATTATTGTAATTTCCATCCGCAACGTTATATGTTGGTGCAGAAATGTTTCCATTATTGTCTATTGTCGAGTTACCACCAAAATGGTCTGCAATATCCTGTCCAATATTATGTAACTGCGACCCATTAATGGCTTCTGTAGAGTCTTGATTTACAGCTCCATCGGCTATACCAGAAATTTTATTCCCGCCTGCGTTAATTCCATCAGCAGAAATATGAACATCTCCAACATTAATGTTTTCAGATGTTACTGAATTAAAACTAACATCCTTCTCTGTCGCAACAACATAAATGGCATGGCCGTCTTTACTATCAATTTCTTTATTGACAACTATATTTGTACCATTTTTTACTTCTGTTTTTGCAGAATCTACATTTTTACTCAAGTTATTTGATACTTGAGCCAATTGATCTTCTGTAGCAGCACGACCTGAAGTAATGTCATCGGAATCCCAAGTCGTATTGGTTAAACCATCAATTACACCTTGATCACCATTCACATCAACTTTCCCAACATTAATAGATCCATTTACGCCATCGATATGTATTTTATCTCCAACCGTAAACTTATCTTCTAAAGCAATTTGTACCTCTAATCCATTATTTGTGACTTTTACTCCACCATTACCATTAAATTGAACAGTATCACCAGAAGCAACCTTCTCAGCATCACCACCTGTTTTCAGATTCCAACCACTGTTTACGGTATTTGTCAGCTCCTGAAGTTGCTCCATATTCACCGCATCTTTGCCATCTTTGCCTGCAGTTAGATTGCTGATGCGTCCATCTTCTTGGAAGCTCACGCCATCTTTGCCGTCTTTGCCTTTAACGCCAATAGCACCATCTTTACCCACCAATGACATGCCTGGTAGGCCATCTTTACCATTGAATGAAATTGATGCATCTTTGCCATCTTTGCCAGTTACAGTCAGTCCTGAGAATTCTGGACGTTCTGCCATTTGCAGCATGATGTTGCCGTTTTCATCTGCTACGGTTTTGAGGTTTTGACCGCTGTATGTTCCTGCTGTCGTCGCTTCACCTTTGATCGTGGTTTTTTCACCCAGATTGCGGTGGAACTCGCCTTCATTTCCAGCAAAGTCTAAGCCTTTAGCGATGAGATCTTGATCTAATGCATCGAGTTGGTCTTTATTCACCGCATCTTTGCCATCTTTGCCTGCAGTTAGATTGCTGATGCGTCCATCTTCTTGGAAGCTCACGCCATCTTTGCCGTCTTTGCCTTTAACGCCAATAGCACCATCTTTACCCACCAATGACATGCCTGGTAGGCCATCTTTACCATTGAATGAAATTGATGCATCTTTGCCATCTTTGCCAGTTACAGTCAGTCCTGAGAATTCTGGACGTTCTGCCATTTGCAGCATGATGTTGCCGTTTTCATCTGCTACGGTTTTGAGGTTTTGACCGCTGTATGTTCCTGCTGTCGTCGCTTCACCTTTGATCGTGGTTTTTTCACCCAGATTGCGGTGGAACTCGCCTTCATTTCCAGCAAAGTCTAAGCCTTTAGCGATGAGATCTTGATCTAATGCATCGAGTTGGTCTTTATTCACCGCATCTTTGCCATCTTTGCCTGCAGTTAGATTGCTGATGCGTCCATCTTCTTGGAAGCTCACGCCATCTTTGCCGTCTTTGCCTTTAACGCCAATAGCACCATCTTTACCCACCAATGACATGCCTGGTAGGCCATCTTTACCATTGAATGAAATTGATGCATCTTTGCCATCTTTGCCAGTTACAGTCAGTCCTGAGAATTCTGGACGTTCTGCCATTTGCAGCATGATGTTGCCGTTTTCATCTGCTACGGTTTTGAGGTTTTGACCGCTGTATGTTCCTGCTGTCGTCGCTTCACCTTTGATCGTGGTTTTTTCACCCAGATTGCGGTGGAACTCGCCTTCATTTCCAGCAAAGTCTAAGCCTTTAGCGATGAGATCTTGATCTAATGCATCGAGTTGGTCTTTATTCACCGCATCTTTGCCATCTTTGCCTGCAGTTAGATTGCTGATGCGTCCATCTTCTTGGAAGCTCACGCCATCTTTGCCGTCTTTGCCTTTAACGCCAATAGCACCATCTTTACCCACCAATGACATGCCTGGTAGGCCATCTTTACCATTGAATGAAATTGATGCATCTTTGCCATCTTTGCCAGTTACAGTCAGTCCTGAGAATTCTGGACGTTCTGCCATTTGCAGCATGATGTTGCCGTTTTCATCTGCTACGGTTTTGAGGTTTTGACCGCTGTATGTTCCTGCTGTCGTCGCTTCACCTTTGATCGTGGTTTTTTCACCCAGATTGCGGTGGAACTCGCCTTCATTCCCAGCAAAGTCTAAGCCTTTAGCGATGAGATCTTGATCTAATGCATCGAGTTGGTCTTTATTCACCGCATCTTTGCCATCTTTGCCTGCAGTTAGATTGCTGATGCGTCCATCTTCTTGGAAGCTCACGCCATCTTTGCCGTCTTTGCCTTTAACGCCAATAGCACCATCTTTACCCACCAATGACATGCCTGGTAGGCCATCTTTACCATTGAATGAAATTGATGCATCTTTGCCATCTTTGCCAGTTACAGTCAGTCCTGAGAATTCTGGACGTTCTGCCATTTGCAGCATGATGTTGCCGTTTTCATCTGCTACGGTTTTGAGGTTTTGACCGCTGTATGTTCCTGCTGTCGTCGCTTCACCTTTGATCGTGGTTTTTTCACCCAGATTGCGGTGGAACTCGCCTTCATTTCCAGCAAAGTCTAAGCCTTTAGCGATGAGATCTTGATCTAATGCATCGAGTTGGTCTTTATTCACCGCATCTTTGCCATCTTTGCCTGCAGTTAGATTGCTGATGCGTCCATCTTCTTGGAAGCTCACGCCATCTTTGCCGTCTTTGCCTTTAACGCCAATAGCACCATCTTTACCCACCAATGACATGCCTGGTAGGCCATCTTTACCATTGAATGAAATTGATGCATCTTTGCCATCTTTGCCAGTTACAGTCAGTCCTGAGAATTCTGGACGTTCTGCCATTTGCAGCATGATGTTGCCGTTTTCATCTGCTACGGTTTTGAGGTTTTGACCGCTGTATGTTCCTGCTGTCGTCGCTTCACCTTTGATCGTGGTTTTTTCACCCAGATTGCGGTGGAACTCGCCTTCATTTCCAGCAAAGTCTAAGCCTTTAGCGATGAGATCTTGATCTAATGCATCGAGTTGGTCTTTATTCACCGCATCTTTGCCATCTTTGCCTGCAGTTAGATTGCTGATGCGTCCATCTTCTTGGAAGCTCACGCCATCTTTGCCGTCTTTGCCTTTAACGCCAATAGCACCATCTTTACCCACCAATGACATGCCTGGTAGGCCATCTTTACCATTGAATGAAATTGATGCATCTTTGCCATCTTTGCCAGTTACAGTCAGTCCTGAGAATTCTGGACGTTCTGCCATTTGCAGCATGATGTTGCCGTTTTCATCTGCTACGGTTTTGAGGTTTTGACCGCTGTATGTTCCTGCTGTCGTCGCTTCACCTTTGATCGTGGTTTTTTCACCCAGATTGCGGTGGAACTCGCCTTCATTCCCAGCAAAGTCTAAGCCTTTAGCGATGAGATCTTGATCTAATGCATCGAGTTGGTCTTTATTCACCGCATCTTTGCCATCTTTGCCTGCAGTTAGATTGCTGATGCGTCCATCTTCTTGGAAGCTCACGCCATCTTTGCCGTCTTTGCCTTTAACGCCAATAGCACCATCTTTACCCACCAATGACATGCCTGGTAGGCCATCTTTACCATTGAATGAAATTGATGCATCTTTGCCATCTTTGCCAGTTACAGTCAGTCCTGAGAATTCTGGACGTTCTGCCATTTGCAGCATGATGTTGCCGTTTTCATCTGCTACGGTTTTGAGGTTTTGACCGCTGTATGTTCCTGCTGTCGTCGCTTCACCTTTGATCGTGGTTTTTTCACCCAGATTGCGGTGGAACTCGCCTTCATTTCCAGCAAAGTCTAAGCCTTTAGCGATGAGATCTTGATCTAATGCATCGAGTTGGTCTTTATTCACCGCATCTTTGCCATCTTTGCCTGCAGTTAGATTGCTGATGCGTCCATCTTCTTGGAAGCTCACGCCATCTTTGCCGTCTTTGCCTTTAACGCCAATAGCACCATCTTTACCCACCAATGACATGCCTGGTAGGCCATCTTTACCATTGAATGAAATTGATGCATCTTTGCCATCTTTGCCAGTTACAGTCAGTCCTGAGAATTCTGGACGTTCTGCCATTTGCAGCATGATGTTGCCGTTTTCATCTGCTACGGTTTTGAGGTTTTGACCGCTGTATGTTCCTGCTGTCGTCGCTTCACCTTTGATCGTGGTTTTTTCACCCAGATTGCGGTGGAACTCGCCTTCATTCCCAGCAAAGTCTAAGCCTTTAGCGATGAGATCTTGATCTAATGCATCGAGTTGGTCTTTATTCACCGCATCTTTGCCATCTTTGCCTGCAGTTAGATTGCTGATGCGTCCATCTTCTTGGAAGCTCACGCCATCTTTGCCGTCTTTGCCTTTAACGCCAATAGCACCATCTTTACCCACCAATGACATGCCTGGTAGGCCATCTTTACCATTGAATGAAATTGATGCATCTTTGCCATCTTTGCCAGTTACAGTCAGTCCTGAGAATTCTGGACGTTCTGCCATTTGCAGCATGATGTTGCCGTTTTCATCTGCTACGGTTTTGAGGTTTTGACCGCTGTATGTTCCTGCTGTCGTCGCTTCACCTTTGATCGTGGTTTTTTCACCCAGATTGCGGTGGAACTCGCCTTCATTTCCAGCAAAGTCTAAGCCTTTAGCGATGAGATCTTGATCTAATGCATCGAGTTGGTCTTTATTCACCGCATCTTTGCCATCTTTGCCTGCAGTTAGATTGCTGATGCGTCCATCTTCTTGGAAGCTCACGCCATCTTTGCCGTCTTTGCCTTTAACGCCAATAGCACCATCTTTACCCACCAATGACATGCCTGGTAGGCCATCTTTACCATTGAATGAAATTGATGCATCTTTGCCATCTTTGCCAGTTACAGTCAGTCCTGAGAATTCTGGACGTTCTGCCATTTGCAGCATGATGTTGCCGTTTTCATCTGCTACGGTTTTGAGGTTTTGACCGCTGTATGTTCCTGCTGTCGTCGCTTCACCTTTGATCGTGGTTTTTTCACCCAGATTGCGGTGGAACTCGCCTTCATTCCCAGCAAAGTCTAAGCCTTTAGCGATGAGATCTTGATCTAATGCATCGAGTTGGTCTTTATTCACCGCATCTTTGCCATCTTTGCCTGCAGTTAGATTGCTGATGCGTCCATCTTCTTGGAAGCTCACGCCATCTTTGCCGTCTTTGCCTTTAACGCCAATAGCACCATCTTTACCCACCAATGACATGCCTGGTAGGCCATCTTTACCATTGAATGAAATTGATGCATCTTTGCCATCTTTGCCAGTTACAGTCAGTCCTGAGAATTCTGGACGTTCTGCCATTTGCAGCATGATGTTGCCGTTTTCATCTGCTACGGTTTTGAGGTTTTGACCGCTGTATGTTCCTGCTGTCGTCGCTTCACCTTTGATCGTGGTTTTTTCACCCAGATTGCGGTGGAACTCGCCTTCATTTCCAGCAAAGTCTAAGCCTTTAGCGATGAGATCTTGATCTAATGCATCGAGTTGGTCTTTATTCACCGCATCTTTGCCATCTTTGCCTGCAGTTAGATTGCTGATGCGTCCATCTTCTTGGAAGCTCACGCCATCTTTGCCGTCTTTGCCTTTAACGCCAATAGCACCATCTTTACCCACCAATGACATGCCTGGTAGGCCATCTTTACCATTGAATGAAATTGATGCATCTTTGCCATCTTTGCCAGTTACAGTCAGTCCTGAGAATTCTGGACGTTCTGCCATTTGCAGCATGATGTTGCCGTTTTCATCTGCTACGGTTTTGAGGTTTTGACCGCTGTATGTTCCTGCTGTCGTCGCTTCACCTTTGATCGTGGTTTTTTCACCCAGATTGCGGTGGAACTCGCCTTCATTTCCAGCAAAGTCTAAGCCTTTAGCGATGAGATCTTGATCTAATGCATCGAGTTGGTCTTTATTCACCGCATCTTTGCCATCTTTGCCTGCAGTTAGATTGCTGATGCGTCCATCTTCTTGGAAGCTCACGCCATCTTTGCCGTCTTTGCCTTTAACGCCAATAGCACCATCTTTACCCACCAATGACATGCCTGGTAGGCCATCTTTACCATTGAATGAAATTGATGCATCTTTGCCATCTTTGCCAGTTACAGTCAGTCCTGAGAATTCTGGACGTTCTGCCATTTGCAGCATGATGTTGCCGTTTTCATCTGCTACGGTTTTGAGGTTTTGACCGCTGTATGTTCCTGCTGTCGTCGCTTCACCTTTGATCGTGGTTTTTTCACCCAGATTGCGGTGGAACTCGCCTTCATTTCCAGCAAAGTCTAAGCCTTTAGCGATGAGATCTTGATCTAATGCATCGAGTTGGTCTTTATTCACCGCATCTTTGCCATCTTTGCCTGCAGTTAGATTGCTGATGCGTCCATCTTCTTGGAAGCTCACGCCATCTTTGCCGTCTTTGCCTTTAACGCCAATAGCACCATCTTTACCCACCAATGACATGCCTGGTAGGCCATCTTTACCATTGAATGAAATTGATGCATCTTTGCCATCTTTGCCAGTTACAGTCAGTCCTGAGAATTCTGGACGTTCTGCCATTTGCAGCATGATGTTGCCGTTTTCATCTGCTACGGTTTTGAGGTTTTGACCGCTGTATGTTCCTGCTGTCGTCGCTTCACCTTTGATCGTGGTTTTTTCACCCAGATTGCGGTGGAACTCGCCTTCATTCCCAGCAAAGTCTAAGCCTTTAGCGATGAGATCTTGATCTAATGCATCGAGTTGGTCTTTATTCACCGCATCTTTGCCATCTTTGCCTGCAGTTAGATTGCTGATGCGTCCATCTTCTTGGAAGCTCACGCCATCTTTGCCGTCTTTGCCTTTAACGCCAATAGCACCATCTTTACCCACCAATGACATGCCTGGTAGGCCATCTTTACCATTGAATGAAATTGATGCATCTTTGCCATCTTTGCCAGTTACAGTCAGTCCTGAGAATTCTGGACGTTCTGCCATTTGCAGCATGATGTTGCCGTTTTCATCTGCTACGGTTTTGAGGTTTTGACCGCTGTATGTTCCTGCTGTCGTCGCTTCACCTTTGATCGTGGTTTTTTCACCCAGATTGCGGTGGAACTCGCCTTCATTCCCAGCAAAGTCTAAGCCTTGATCAATAGAAGTAATCGTCAGTTTATTACCATTTTGATCTAGCTTTATATTTTTTCCAGCTACAAATTCAAACGTATCTCCAGATTTTATATCGCTTGTTGTTCCAGATGTTTTTGCGATCCAACCTGTTTGTTTTAATTGTGCGACATTTACAGCATCTGTATCTTTTGTACCTGCTGCTAAGTTTGTAATCTGTCTAGTTGCATTATTTGCAGCATCACCAACAGAAATACTGCCATTTGAAGACGTGCCAAGCCCATTATTTGTTTTCGTAAATGGGTTGTATCCTGCAACACCCCCAGCAATATTAGCAACAGAACCATTACCAATGGCAATCGTATCATCAGCCATAGTTTTGGCATTAGATCCGATCACTATGCTATTTTTACCCGATGCCTTAGAGTTATTACCAACAACAAAGGTATTATCAGATACCGTACTACTAAGATTCCCTAAAATGTACGATGAACTAACGGAACTTATACTATTAGATATACCAAAAGCTCCAGATTCAAAACCTTGAATATTATTTGATGTCCCTAATACTGAAGAGTGTTGACCTGATACAGTATTTTTATGACCAAAGGCCGAGCTTTGAGCTGCGTTTACATTATTTTCGTGACCAAATGCCGAGCTTTGAGCTGCCTCAACATTATTTGAAAAACCAAATGCTAATGATTGTAGTTTAGACGCAACATTACCGCCCCCAAAAGCATGGGATTCTGAACCTAGAGCTTTGTTACCATAACCAATAGCTGTACCAGCTGGTGTAAAATATGTATAAATTACATTGCCAATTTGTTCTTTTCCATCAAAAGAACCACCACTACTTTCGTTTAAGAAACCAACAGCTGTACCTGCATAGGCTATACCTACTGTATTACCACCACCGATGACTACACTTCCTGCCTTTGTAGTGTCATCTTTCGCTTTATTGTTCACCACTTTATTTTTATCAGTTACAAATCCTGTTCCTATTGGATCTGGATTTGGAACTTCTATATTAATCGTAGCGTTCGCTAAATTAGACATGCTGATTAAAATTGAAGCCGCCAAAACATGTAAAGCGGTTTGAGGGTATGCGTTAGCTTTCAGAGGAGTTAAAACTTTCGTTTTAGTTGTTCTACCTTTATTTTTTGATAATGATGCCGCTTCAGAAACAACAACAAATTGTTCCTTAACTTTACTCCAAATTACTCTAAATACTTTATTCACAAAAAATACCACTTTAAAAATGGCACATTGTTTAAACCTACAATGTACACAAAAAAACCAAAAAAAACTTTACTTTTTAGAAAAAGTAATGAGTCTTTTAAACCGTCTTTATAAGAATCGCGGATTATATATATCAAAATTTAATATACATATATATATTATATGTATTATATATAACTTATTATAATGTATGAAAATTTAATTAATTTTCATACACTTCCAAAGTGAAATTTAACCATTCGTTAAAATAATTTTAATTAAAATAGATAATATAGGTAATAAAAAAACTGTATTTTTTTGATTAGATCTCTTTCATAAATCAAAAAATGATCTACCTTTTGCTTATTATTTGAGCCGAAGAATCTTGAACAATCATGCATAATCTTTGAATGAAATACATTGACTCAAAGAAGCTTTCTGAATCACAGTTTAAGCGATATACAGGCATCTCATGGTCAACCTTCTATTTAATGGTTGACCAATTGCAGAAGCATGTTCCTACGAAAAGCAGACCACCCAAATTGAGCATAAAGGATCAGATACTCCTGTGCTTAAATTATTGGCGTGAATACCGAACATTGTTCCATGTCGCAATAAGTTATGGTGTATCAGAGCCTACTGCTCCAAGAGTCATACGCCATGTGGAGGATTGCTTAATCAAGTCGGATCTATTTCACTTACCGAAGAGCTTACCTGAAGGTGAAGGTATAGATTGGAATATGGTAATCGTTGATGCCACGGAAATTCCAATACAAAGACCTAAAAAAACAGAAGAAAAGCTATAGTGGCAAGAAAAAAGCTCATACTTTCAAAGTTCAGGTCATTATTCATTATAAAACTCAGAAAATTTTAAGTTTATGCACTGATCGCGGTTCAGTACATGATTTTGAACTGTTTAAATACAACTTGAATCAGATTCCTAATGGTTCATTTGTTCTTGCAGATAAAGGTTATCAAGGGATTTATGCAGTGCCGAGAATAGCCTATTGCCATTAAAAGCAAAAAACGCTGTAAATTAGATCCTAAGCTAAAAATCGGTAGTGTCTAAATATGACGTGTTAACCACTTATCTTTCATGTCTTGATTGTATTTTAATAAAAACATATGCAAGACAGCTTCATGATTTTCTTTCTTCTTCGAAAAGCTTAAAGTTTTCCGTGTAAAACGTCCCAAGCGATTTCTTAATGTGGCATTGAACCGCTCAACATGGTTTGTTAAACCTGTATGTTTACCTACAGAGCGATGGGTATTCGGATCAAACACCTCAGCATAACTTGACCAATAATCACTACATGTTGCTAAATTAAAGTAGGCTGTGGGAATACGGCAACATAAATCTGTACACGTTTTATCATTGCGCTGACCACACACATAAGCGACGACCTGACGTGTACGACGGCATAGTGCAATCCAACTCCAAACCTTATGACGACGAGCTTTTACAAAGCTCCACAGTTCATCCAGTTCTAGAACATCTGTTGGATGAGCATCAAGTAATTCGTCACTCAATTTCCTGTTGTTTACTTTTTTCTATCCATCCCATGAGCGTTTGAGGTGCAACACCAAATAGACGCTGCATGCCTCTTAAACTGCCTCGTTCAAGATAAGTATTGATGATGAGTTCTTTTTGCTCTTCGGTATATTTGATTTTAGGTTTGAGCACACTTGATCGACCGCAATCTTTACATCTGAACTGCGCATTCCCGCTTTTATTATGCCCATTCTTATAAATATTTGCTGATTGGCAACGGGTACATAAGTAGCTTATCGTTTCTATGATCATATTTAATATCTGTTACTCAGGTATTCTCTGGATTATTCTAGATTAAACCACGTTAATTTTGCACACTACCGTTTTTTTATCATGCTTAAACATGGCTTAAAACCTGATCATCACGACAATAAAGCATAAAATAAGTTGATTGGTCGTTTTTTGGCTTGTGTTTTGGTCAAAAAACGCTATTATTCTCTCCACGTTGCCGGCATAGCTCAGTTGGTAGAGCAACTGACTTGTAATCAGTAGGTCCACAGTTCGAATCCGTGTGCCGGCACCATTTTATACTTAGCCTCGCTTTTTAGTGGGGCTTTGTTGTTTCTGGCGTTCGGTGATTCTCATCACGCTTTTTTGCTGTGATTTGAACATAGTCGATCAAACCTTCCGTATATAATTTTTGACACAACTTGGCTGTCATTTCAATTTTAAAGCGATCCATATGCTTATTTAAAGTAAGTTCTACTGGCGATTTTTTGGGTGTGGCTTGTTGTTGTTTTTGAATATAATGAGAAAAACCGGACAAAACTGGCTCAGTTAACTGTTCAATTTGAATCTCATCATAGCCATGTTGCCAAAGTAACTGCTCAATCTGTTGCGCCGTATTTAAATCAGACAAACACACATCTGCACACTTTAACAGAGCTTGGTATTTCAGTTTCTGTACTGCACTTAAAGCATCAAATTTTTCAGTCAAACTCAAGCTATGAAAACCAAGACGTCCTTGTGAATTTAAAATATTCGAGACTGAGTTCAGAAATGAATTTAAATTATAGTGATAGGCTGCATCTATACATAAAATCACGTCAAATTTAAATTCAAAGTTCCGTACATTTAAATTAAAAAAGGAAGTGCACTGAATACGGTGGATAAAGTCCAGATTGTGCTGAATGAGGCTGACACAATGCGCTTGCAGTTCAACCGCCTCAATGTGCCGGACATGATATTGCTCATTCCACAATTGCAGACTTGCCCCTTGTCCACAGCCTAAATCCAGCACTCGATCGTTTGAAGTTAAATGTACGGCATCTGCCAAGCGTGATGCTAAACGGCGGCATGCGTGTGGATAAGATGTTGTTTTAGCATCCCAATAGCCCAAATTGCTCCAAGCAATTAAATTCTCATCCCCCAACATTTTCGAATTGATCGCATATTTATGTTGGGGTTTAGATTGAAACATTGCTTGAAGCCATTGCATGCTTTAGTAACCGAGTTCAGGTGCGACCTCAACTGTAGGTTTTAATCCCACAAAGGGCAAGGGTGCATTGAACACTTCACCAATATGCATCGCTGAAGTCACTGCAGATTCTAAAATAGGCAAGCCTTCGCATGACCAAGAACCACAGTAGAACACTTTACGATTGGGTTGTTTATGACGGATCTGTAATTCTTGACTGAGCATTAATGTTTTACTGTCTACCACAGCGCGGGTGAGCTTGACTGTTGAAATGATTTTCTTCGGATCAATATCCACCACAGGTTTCCATGTTTGGAACACTGGAGATTTACCCACAAGGCTTGGTTCAATGGAGTTTAGCCAAACGGTGAAATGCTGTTTGGTAAATTTACGATCCATCATGTAGCTCAGTACGCACCAATCTTTGCGGTTGACCGGCATTACCACGGGATCGGTATGAATCACCAGCTCACCATCAACAAACTTAAACTGTTTCAACAATGCTAAGTCATCTGCAAATTGTTCATTATTTAAAAATTGATCAATTTTATTGGTCGGTGTTGCAATGACCACACGATCAAACAACTCAGACTCGCCCTTAGCATTTTCAACAAAAATCTGTTCGCCCTGCTCTTCAACTTTGCTAATGGCAACGCCACTGCGAAGTTCAATATCGCCCACGAGTTTGTCGACAAAAGCCGGTGTGCCGCCTTGTAAACGCAGCAGCGCATCACCATCGGTCAATTGGCGTAAAAATACCAACAGGGGCTTCGCAGGCCACTCCCCTATAGATTTTTCATCACAGGTACAAATGGTATACAGCACAGGCATCACCGCGCCATGCCAAAACACTTCTTCAATCTGATTTAAAGCCATAAACTCAGCTAAAGTAATGTCTTGGGTGTCTGATTTAAAAAATTGTTTAATGGCTGTTTTGAGTTGCAACATGCCCTTCACCAAACGCCAGCCATACTGTTTAATGCCTTTACGATTATTGATGATTGGAAAGTTACCAATACGCGTTCGTGACGTGGTTAACCACGTTTCTATTTTTTCTTCAAATAACCAACTACACGACATATAGGTACGTACAGGGAACGTTTTAATGCCCAAATGTGTCGCAAGGCTTAAGGTGTTTTTCCACAGCATCGGGTTCATCACCCGCAGTGGTGAATCAATATTGCCACCTTCATAAGCCAAACTGTAGCTGTCCATGCCGCGGCCTGGGAGCGCTTCAAAAATAGTGATTTGATGTCCGGCATCTTTGAGAATTCTCGCGGTCGCCAACCCAGCCATACCACTTCCTATCACTGCTATTTTCAAAATTATTATCCGAGAGTTAATCATTTTTTTTATTATGCGGTAATTGATTACAAATCACGGTATTAAAAACTGCCATATTTTTAATTTTCAAAAGTAGCATTACAAAGTAATTCAGCATCAACTTAAAAGAGATATGCATTCAGATTCAGAAATAAAATAAAAACTCTAATTTTTTCACATATTTAAAAAAAACCTTTAAAAACAATAGATATATTTTCACCAAATATTAAAAAATAGTATTTACAAGGCCAATATTTTAAACTATGATACGCACATAAAACGTGAACTATATCACAAAAACAACAATAATAAGCGTGTGATAGAGGAAGAAAATAAATAGGAACTACAGCGTTAAAGAGTCTCTTTCGTGTGGGAAAGAGACTCTTTATTTTTTTTGATATTGATTCTTCTTAATTTTTTCTCGTCGCTCTATATGACTGCAAGCGCTATACATTCATCTTCAATTGGCAAAATATACAGCCCTATCTCAAATTGATTCGTTTAAGCACAAAAAAGGCGGATCTGAATCCACCTTTTTTAAACGTTTATTTCAATTCTTCAGCAGCGATTTGACCAAATTTGCCTTGGTTGAAATCATGAAATGCTTGAATAATCTCTTGCTGAGTATTCATCACAAATGGACCATGCCCTTGAATCGGTTCATTCAAAGGTAAAAATTTTGCATCCTGTGTCGCTTCAAGCTGAATGGTGGCTTCACCGTTTTGGGAACACAAAAACAGTATTATCAATGGCATTTGCACAATATTGAACATCAAGATCAGATTGATATTCCGCCACAACCGCGGATTAAAAGCAGTGATTTATCCGGGGCGTATTATGCGGCTTTAGACGGTTTGGGCATTGCAGATTTGCCTTTTTTAACCGTGCGTGAAGACATTCAAGCGGGTCGCTTAATTCATATTTTACCGGATTGGTGCTCCAATCTAGGCACCGTACAGTTGGTCTATGCCTCGCGTAAAGGACAAGGTTTGGTGATGGAAAAACTGATTGATCATTTGATTGAAGGCTTACGCGCTTAAGTCCCAGACCAACAAGGTTATAGGATTTAAAATTTTCAACAGCGAAGAAGATTTGGTTAATCTTTTGCAGACCGAACAAAAAAATCCAGAATCGAAATTCTGGATTTTTTTAAATCAGCTTTATACAAGAAATATCTGACTTAGATTTTACCGACCAAATCAATTGAAGGCGCAAGTGTCGCTTCACCTTCTTTCCATTTTGCTGGGCAAACTTCACCTGGGTGAGCATATACATACTGCGCTGCTTTGACTTTACGTAGTAATTCAAATGCATCGCGACCAATACCACCGGCATTGATTTCAACAATTTGGATTTTTCCTTCAGGGTCAATCACAAAGGTACCACGGTCAGCCATACCGTCAGCTTCAATTAAAACCTCAAAGTTCTTAGCTAAAGTCCAAGTTGGGTCACCAATCATTGGGTATTGGATTTTCTTAATTTCTTCAGAAGAATCATGCCAAGCTTTGTGGGTAAAATGAGTATCGGTAGACACTGAATAAATCTCTACACCCATACTTTGAAATTCAGCATAATTATCTGCCAAGTCGCCCAATTCTGTTGGGCAAACAAAGGTAAAATCCGCAGGATAGAAGAAAACAACTGACCATTTACCTTTGAACTGTTGCTCGGATACGTCAATGAAGTCACCATTGTGGTAAGCAGTTGCATTGAAGGGCTTGATTTCTGTATTAATTAAACTCATTTGATAGTCCTCTATCAGATCTTTGGGATTGCTTATCTGTGAAGCTAGAATACGAAATCATTGAGTATTGGTAAAATAGAAGTTTTTAATAAAAACTATCGGATTATTAGATTAATAAAAACGATCATAATATCACTCTTGATCTATTGCGCCTGTTTTACTTTTTAGCTGCTAGAGACATCCTCTGCCTACCCATCATTTCAGACATAAAAAAACCCTCTGCTGATGCAAAGGGTTTGATTCGGACGATGATCTGCCCTTTTAATTCATCTGCGAATTTGGCTTAGAACGGTAAGTCATCATCTAAATCAGCAGGTGCATTTGCCATTGGTTTGGCAGGTTGTTGCTGTGGTTTAGGAGACTGGAAACCTTGGTTCACGTTGTTACCATAATTACCTTGTGGTGCAGCCGCTGGTGCATTGTTATAGCCGCCTTGCTGTGCCCCATAACCGCCCGCCGCTGGCTGAGCATTTGTATTGTTGTTAAAACGCGGTTGGTTATAACCGCTATCGCCGCTACCTTCAGTTTGCTGACGATTGTTTGAATCTAACATTTGCATTTGTTCGCCACGGATTTCAGTGGTGTAACGCTCTTGACCGCTTTGGTCTGTCCACTGACGTGTACGCAGTGAACCTTCAATATATACTTTAGATCCTTTACGCAAATATTGCTGTGCAATTTCACCTAAACGGTTATGCAATACAATACGGTGCCATTCAGTTTGCTCTTTACGCTCACCTGAACTTTTATCAGTCCAAGATTCACTGGTGGCAATTGAAAACTGTGTCAATGAACCGCCATTTTGAAAGGTTTTTGTTTCAGGGTCTTTACCCAGAGTACCAACTAAGATTACTTTATTTACGCCGCGCATTTGCTGTTATCTTCCTATTCGATTCTATGTTTTACTTTATAAGAGTTATGCTCAAATGGCTACCTCTTTACCCAACAAGTGCGTTAAATGTTGTCGCGCAGTATCATCTATTTGCTGCTTATCGACCTTAACGAATGCCACTTGCTGATCGGGCATGACCACAACTTCTTCAATACCACGAATTGCTAATAATTGAGAAGTCCATTCATCTGTTTGTTTACCCTCGGGCAAACGCCAAATCATTGAGGATAAATAACGCGGTTGGGTCAGTCCAAAACTCAGCACTAACCACAACAGCGCAATGACCAACAAAATACCCCAGCCCAATGACGTGTTGTTTAACATCAGCAACTGACCGCCCAAAATCCCCCCACAAAAGGCACCCAAGAACTGCCCTGTTGCATTCACGCCCATAGCAGTGGCTTTCGATTGAATCGGTGCAGATTTTGACAGCCATGAAGGCAATAAGGCTTCCATTACATTAAAAGCAATGAAGAACAGCCCCAGCCCCAGCAGCAGAATATATTTTGATTCATAGCCAAAAATCATCACGGCTAAACCCGCAATAATGCCGCCAATCGCGGTTAAGAAAATGCCGCGCATTTTGCGATATTTTTCAGCCAAAATAATACTGGGGAAAGCAAAAAACAAGCTAATCACCAGCAGCGGTAAATAGACAATACCGTGCTTAGACAACGGAATATCAGCAAAGTCGATCAGTTGTGATGGCACATACACAAACATCGCGGTCAACAATAAATGTAGGGCAAATACAGAGACATGCAGACGGTTGAGATCGCCCATTTTCAGTACTTGTTTCAGCTGATTGAAATAGCCTTGCTTATAGTTTTTATGGTGACGTGTGGTCTTGGGCACCATAAATACCATCAATATCGCCAAAAGACCCATTAAGGTGGTGACCCAAAACAATCCAGAGATTCCGACCCATGTGGTCAGCCACGGCCCTAAACTAAATGCCACCATGAACGACACACCAATACTCATCCCCATAATGGCCATGGCTTTGGTACGCTCTTCTTCACGGGTAACATCTGCAAGCAGTGCCATCACTACAGCAGAGACCGCACCTGCACCTGCGATGGCACGTCCGATAATCACGCCATAAATGGTTTCAGACATGGCAGCAATGGCACCGCCCAAAGCAAACAGCAACAAACCAAATACAATTAAAGGTTTACGGTTGAAGCGATCTGCCAATAAGCTAAATGGAATTTGTAATAACGCTTGGCTTAAACCATAGACACCGACCGCCAAACCAATCAATGCGGGTGTTGCATGTTGATATGACTGCCCCACAACCGCAAACACGGGGATGATCATGAACAAACCCAACATCCGTAGTGCAAAGATGCTGCTTAACGCAAAAGTTGAGCGACGCTCCAAGGCATTCATCATATCTGGCTAAAACTCATTAATCTTGGCGAAGATTATAGGACATTTGACGCTATTCTCAGCATCTATTTTATTTGAATTAAAGATGGTCATAATCTGAAAATAAAAAAGCGTAACCGAAGTTACGCTTTAAATCTGCTAAAAATGAAAATTTAAGCGGCTTGTCGTTTCTTGTACTGAATGGATGCAATGATTGCCCAAACAATGAAGGCAACACCAATTAAACCAGTTACAACTTCAGGAACATGTAAGCCTGTACCACTAGCAATCATAATGAATGCAAGCGCACCAATGGCATAATGCGCACCGTGTTCAAGGTAGATGTAAGCATCCAATGTGCCCTTTTCAACCAAGTAAATGGTAATCGAACGAACGAAGATTGCACCAATGGCAAGACCCAGCATAATCACGACCACATCTGACGTAATCGCAAATGCGCCAATCACGCCGTCAAAACTGAACGATGCATCAAGCACTTCAAGGTACAAGAAACCACCAATACCTGCTTTAACGACACCGGCTGGAACGCCATTGCTGTCATGACTGACTGCATCACCATTTTCATCCACTTCAGGTTCACCGCCCAACAAGTGGCTCAGTACTTGAACACCAATGTAAATCACGATGCCCCAAATACCTGCCATGGTCACCACCAGACGTTTTGCTTCGTCTACGTTGGCTGCCATGATTAAAAGTGCCACCAATGCGATAAATACAGAAAGCGCAGGAACGCTTGCCAAATTGGCTAAACGACGTTCAATGAACTTGAACCAGTGCGTGTCTTTACCCTCATCTAAGAAGAAGTTCAAGAACACCATCAGGAGGAATGCGCCACCAAAAGCTGCAATTTCAGGATGGTGATTCATTAAACGTGCTGAGTATTCTTTTGGATCATTCAGTGCCAATTGAATCACTTCAACAAAGCCCATGTCTGCAGTCACAGCAACAATCACGATTGGGAAAATCAAGCGCATACCGAATACGGCAACCACGATCCCAACGGTCAAGAACAGCATTTTCCAGAAGTGATCCCAATGACGTAATACGGACGCATTGACCACAGCATTGTCAAAAGACAATGAAATTTCCATTACAGCAAGAATGGCAGTAATCGTCAGTACAGTGAACATGGTCTTTAAACCGGCATCTGGCCCGTGGGAATAACCCCAGTATGCAGATAAACCAAGACACACGATCGTAAAGACGATTGAGAAACCAAAATGTTTCCACATGATAATTCGACCTTCAATCATTAAAAATAAAAACGGTAAAATCTATACAGAACAAAAATTGACTATTATTGTGCAACCAAACTGGATTTGGTCTGTACTTTTTGCTTTGTGTAATTTCTACCTTTGAGTGATCAATCCTCCTTCAAACGGATCGATCAAATTTGAATCCGACAATTATGACTGTTTTTAATGATTAATCCAAAGTACTTCGTATGATTTTTTTGAATGCCGCATTCCCTGACGAATCTGTTACATCTGACAGGCTGTCTTGTGTAGGACACACTTGTTATAGTCACTTTAGTCACTTCAATCTTTGACCTCAATAAAATGGATGGAACTATGTGTTTTTCCCGCGATGTCTGGCAGCGCAATCAAGCCCTGTATCAAAAAACCTTAGCGCTCCCCTTCAATCAAGAACTGGCTTTGGGTACGCTGAGCCAAGACATTTTCCGTCATTATGTCATTCAAGATGCCCATTATTTATTGGCATATGGGCGCGCGCTTGCGGTCTGCGGTGCTAAAGCCTTTGATGCTGAAGCGGTGATTCAATTTACCCAAGGCGCACGTGAAGCCATTATTATTGAACGTAGCCTGCATGATGGTTTTATGCAGGCGTTCGGTATAACCAAAACCGACTTTGAAAATACCCCTTTGACAGCAGCATGTCATCATTACACCTCATTTTTAACCGCGACAGCGTGGTCTGAAAGTTATCCCGTGGTACTGGCATCCTTGTTGCCTTGTTACTGGATTTATGCAGAAGTGGGTAAAGATATTGTGCGTCAGGCAGTCAAAGATAATCCTTATCAAGCGTGGATTGATACGTATGCAGGTGAGCATTTCAATGAAGAAGTGCGTAAAGTGCTCGCGATTACGGATGCTGTTGCAGCACAATCTGATGCGGCAACGGTCGAAAAAATGCATTTAGCGTATACCAAAGCTGCAGAGCTTGAATATTTATTTTGGGACAGTGCTTATCACCAAAGACAATGGTTCAGCCTCGATTAATCACTTCATTGTTTAGGCATTCGTCTTGACGCTGAGCCAACGCAGATTGCGGTTTTGTCAGGACGAATTTAGTCACAGATATGCGCCTACGCTCATCATTTCAATTCAATTCCGTTCAAATCGAAAGTAATTTAGAGTAGACAGCATGGATAAAATCACGCACAATAAATGATAACAATTATCATTATCTAATAACTAGATTTTATCATTCAATTGTGAGGTTTCTCATGCAACAACATACTTTAGGTACAGAAGCGATTCGTGCTTATTTTACTGTGCAATGCTGTTGGCTTAACAATGAAGAAATTTACTTAGAAAAAGGCTGTCTACATTGTGGTTCAGCGGCAACCTATTTGCTGTATTTTACCCACGCGCATATTCAAAAATTAATGCTGGATTTTATTGCCAAATATCCTTGTCTGACTTCACCAAATGTTGATTTTTTTAATGTGCCTGATTTTGAGCATAACTATAACGCGTTCTTACAAGTGCTCGAAAAAGAAGTCAATTTCTATGCACGCAAGCATCATGATATTCCCTGCCACTTGCGTTTTGAACAAGTGGAATCTATATTCGAGCGCTCTTATTCATACGCTTGCGTATCCATACAAAATAACCGATGAGCCCTCACTTGAGCGCTCATTTTTTATCGCCATATTTGCTCTCAAAAAAAGTGAATAACAACCAAAGCAATTACTGCGGGTAAAGCTTGAATATATAATATTTTCCGACTGGCTGTGATGGCACCATACACACCTGCAATCACCACACAGCCCAAAAAGAAACTTGCCAATTGCAGTGAAAAAGGTGCAGCAGCATAGACTGACCAAAGTAGACCCGCAGCTAAAAAGCCATTATATAACCCCTGATTTTGAGCCAGAACTTTGGTTAATTTGGCTTTTTCAAGATTATTACCAAAGGCTTTCATCCCTATGGGCTTATCCCAAAGGAACATTTCTAAAATGAGAAAATAAATATGTAATAGTGCAATAATGACAATGAGTGTTTTCCCAATCAACATAATGGTTGTCCTTTCTAGTTTTGATTTTGTTGTGATTTTAATGGATGCTTAAAACTAAAATGTTTTAGACAAGATCGCAATCATTTTTTCACGATTCACCCGATGCCTAAACACTAAAGGTACCTCACCATAGCATTAAAATTAATCTTTCATACTCACATTCCATTCACAAAAAACCTGTTTGCGACTCGTGATAAAGCCCTTTAAAGTGATTGAGTAGAAATATCGACTACCCCGACATAAAATGTCGCTAAAAAATGATTACATCGCACTTGAACAGAATTAAAACGCTATCATATATAACTTTCAATTTGCTTAACACCGAGATGTTTTATGAGTCAAAGTCACATCCGTATTCGAGGCGCACGAACCCATAACTTAAAAAATGTGAACCTTGATATACCACGCGATAAGTTCGTGGTGATTACGGGACTCTCAGGCTCAGGTAAATCATCCTTAGCTTTTGATACCTTATATGCCGAAGGTCAACGCCGTTATGTGGAATCGCTGTCTGCCTATGCGCGTCAGTTTTTATCCCAAATGGAAAAGCCCGAAGTTGACTCAATTGAAGGTTTAAGCCCTGCAATTGCAATTGAACAGAAGTCGACCAGCCATAACCCACGCTCGACCGTGGGGACGATTACTGAAATTTACGATTATTTACGTCTGCTGTATGCACGTGTCGGTACGCCTTTCTGTCCCGAACATGACTTGCCTATGGTTGCGCAGACAGTTTCAGAAATGGTCGATGCCGTTAAACAGTTAGATGAAGGCACAGCGTTAATGCTACTTGCACCCGTAGTGCGTGAACGTAAAGGCGAGTACACCCATCTGTTTGAGCAGCTACAAAGTCAAGGTTTTGTACGGGCACGTGTGGATGGCGAAATTATTGACATTGATACACCGCCAGAACTCGATAAAAAGAAAAAACACACCATTGAAGTGGTGGTGGATCGTTTTAAAGTCCGTGATGATTTGGGCAACCGTATTGCAGAATCGTTTGAGACAGCACTGCGTTTAGGCAGCGATATTGCGGTTTTGGCGTGGATGAATGAAGAACAACCAGAGCGTACTTTTTCAGCGAAACACTCTTGTCCTGAATGTGACCGTGCAGTGGCAGAACTTGAGCCTCGTTTGTTTTCATTTAACAACCCCTTTGGGGCTTGCCCAACCTGTGATGGCTTGGGTACCCGTAGTCATTTTAGCGCAGACAAACTGATTCCAAGCAAAGACGTTTCAATTAGCCAAGGCGCGATACGCGGTTGGGATCGTCAGCGTCCTTACTATTACAGCATGATTGAAAAAGTTGCAGCGCATTTCAGCTTTTCACTGGATACTCCGTGGAATGAGCTCGATGCTGAAACACAAAAGAAATTTCTCTACGGTACAGGCAAAGAGAAAGTCGATTTAAGTTATGTGGATGAACGTGGGCGTAAACACAATCGCGTCATGGCCTTTGAAGGGGTATTACCGCATTTAGAACGTCGTTACCGTGAAACCGAATCCAATTATGTGCGTGAAGATTTGGCGCAGTATTTGTCTAATGCGGCCTGTGATGTGTGCGATGGCTCACGTCTGAATGAAATCTCACGTAACGTCAAAATTTTAGACAAGACCATCGCGCAAATCACCAAAATGTCGATTGGTGATGCTGAACAGTATTATCAAGATTTAAAACTTGAAGGTGCGAAAGGCGAAATTGGCGATAAGATTTTTAAAGAAATCCGTGAACGTCTGCACTTTTTGGTCTCTGTGGGTCTGAATTATTTAAGTTTGTCTCGTTCAGCAGAAACCTTGTCTGGCGGTGAAGCACAGCGTATTCGTTTGGCCTCTCAAATTGGTGCAGGTCTGATGGGCGTGATGTACGTGTTGGATGAACCTTCGATTGGTTTGCATCAGCGTGATAACGACCGTTTGCTTGAAACCTTGGTGCGTCTGCGCGACCTTGGCAATACAGTACTTGTGGTTGAGCATGATGAAGATGCCATTCGTGCTGCGGATCATATTATTGATATTGGTCCTGGTGCAGGTGTGCATGGCGGTCATATTATTGCTGAAGGCACCTATGAAGAGATTCTGGCCAATCCTAATTCACTGACCGGTCAGTATTTATCTGGCAAGTTAAAAATTGAAGTGCCGAAGACTAGAACCAAGCCACCGAAACCTGAAGAACAAATCAAGCTGATGGGTGCATGTGGTCATAACCTGCAAAATGTAGATTTGACCATTCCTCTTGGGGTCATGACCTGTGTCACGGGCGTATCCGGTTCGGGTAAATCGACCTTGATTAACCGTACACTTTTACCATTGGCTGCAACGCAGTTGAATGGTGCAACCACTTTAACCGCGGAAAAATTCGATTCGATTGATGGCTTACAGTTCCTCGATAAAGTCGTCGACATTGACCAAAGTCCGATTGGACGTACACCGCGCTCGAACCCAGCGACGTATACGGGTTTATTTACCCCTATTCGTGAGCTGTTTGCGCAAACGCCTGAAGCCAAAGCGCGTGGTTATGCAGCGGGTCGTTTCTCGTTTAACGTTAAAGGTGGTCGCTGTGAAGCCTGTGAAGGTGACGGCATGATCAAAGTCGCGATGCATTTCTTACCGGATATGTATGTGCCTTGTGATAATTGTCATGGCGACCGTTATAACCGTGAAACCTTGGAAGTCAGCTACAAAGGCAAGAATATTTCTGATGTTCTGGGTATGACGGTTGAAGATGCAATGCATTTTTTTGATGCCATTCCTGTCATTCATCGTCGTTTAGAAACCTTATTTCATGTCGGCTTGGGCTATATTCGTTTGGGTCAGTCTGCCACTACGCTCTCTGGTGGTGAAGCGCAGCGTGTGAAATTGGCACGTGAGCTTGCCAAGCGTGATACAGGTAAAACCATTTATGTATTGGATGAACCAACCACAGGTCTACATTTCCATGATATTGCTAAGCTTCTAGATATTTTGCATGAGCTTCGCAATAAGGGTAATACCATTGTGGTGATTGAGCATAATCTAGATGTGATTAAGACTGCGGATTGGGTCATTGATTTGGGTCCTGAAGGGGGTGCAGGTGGCGGTATGATTATTACTGAAGGTACACCTGAACAGGTCGCGAAATCTAAAGTTTCGTTTACAGGTAAGTTTTTGAAAGCGATGTTGAAATAGAATCTCCCCTAGCCCCTCTTTGGTAAAGAGGGGGAAAACTCCCTCCTTAGAAAAAGGTGAGGATTTTAAATATTTAGATTCCATGCTAAAACGGTGATTCATTCATCGTTTTTTATTTTACTATCATATGACTAAAAGAATTAAAGAAAATCCATCTATAAAACCACTAGTAGAATTGCTTCAAGTCGGTAAATTTACTTTTAATGTCTTAGATAAAGTTTCCTTTATTTACAAATTAAGTCCCAAACTTAAATCTATTAAAAATCAATATTTAAATATCGAAAAAATGAGCAACATTTTAGATCTTCCTGACCAGTTTAACGATTTATATTCTAAATATGGATGGATTTGTTATGGAGGACTAAGTAAAGTAATTCTTGAAAATTCAGTCAAACTCGGTTTAGAAGATAAAATTGAAGAAGGCCAAAAGCTACTCATAAATTCATTCGATAAACAATCACTTAATTTAATTCTATTACAATGTCGAACTCGTGACCATTTTAATTTAAGAATTGATTTACTTCAGTTAATTAACCTGAATCCTGTTTAAGCCAATGGTCTCATAATCTGAATTGTTGGCTTATTCCGATAGTTTAATTGATATGCACATTACGATGCATAGATCCCGCTTAACAAGCCAGTAATGATACGCGACTTACTTTTCACCAAATTGTATTGCCCTTTCAACAAGTTGAACAAGGTCTCTATTCTATTGTGTTGCTTCAAGTAATACTAATTTGTTGCAAATAATTGAACAGCTTGCAGGTTTTTACGATGATAGGTCTTTAAATCAAAACATGATCTTTTAACCTAATTTTTAATTCTTGGCTGATATAGTCACGATCAGCATAAAGCTTCGCTTGTAAATCTGCAACCAACTGTTCAACCATTTTAATATCATTAATATGGACTAACTTAGCTACATCTATTGTTAAAAACTTAACTCTTTTTTTCTGGACGTATTGCTGAAAAAGATTTGAAATAAAACTTTAGTTGTCTACCATACAAGCCTAAAATCAAACCTAAAATAATAATTAATATAGATAATATTTTTTGGATACCTATTTGCTCTCTAAAAATTAAAACAGAGCTAATCAAACCAAATACAGGGACTAGTAAAGATAATGGTGCAACCTGACTAACAGGATATTTACTGAGAAGTGAATTCCAAATCCAATAACCAAATAGGGTTGTTGGGTAAACTTGGAATAGAATTGAACCCACTGCTTTGAAGTCAATTTGAGAGGATGTAGATGAATATATGTCAGCACCATGCTGGATATACGCCATTAAAAATAATGGAATTGGCGAAAATAAACTAGACCATACTAAGAATGCTAGAGCTTCTTTAGTACCAGATTTTTTAATGATAATATTCGCTATACTCCAAGAAATAGCACCAAAAATAACAAGCGTTACACCTGCTAATGTCACTGAGCCATCTGTTAGTCGAATGACACTTAATAATCCTATTAAAGCAATAGCAATACCAATAATTTGATATTTATTGAGTGCTTCTTTAAAAAAGAAGGCTCCTAAAACAATAGTAAAAAAAGCACTAAATTGTAAAACTAAAGCTGCAATGCCTGCCGACAATCCTGCTTGGATTCCTAAGTTCACAATTCCCCATAATCCAACACCAAATAACAATCCATAAACAATTAAATATTTAATATCACTTGCAGGTTTTTTAATGAAGAATACAGCGGGAATAGCACATAAAAAGAATCGAATTCCTGCAAGAATATAAGGATCAACTGATTCCAACCCCAACTTGATCACTGAAAAATTTAGCCCCCAAATAGCTGTTATGAATATAGCCAACAGCGTATGTTTTAGCTTCATTATTAAGTTCCTATTTGTTCATATTTAGAATTCTTTGAGAATGCTTCAGCAGGAAATATCAACAACTATTTTTCTATCAAAACATGCACAATTTTGTTGATATTAAGTTCTAAAATTTTCTTGTGAAATGAGAAGCATGCCTGCGCAGCAAAATCTCAATTATCTTTCGATATTTTTGAAATACAGCGAGGTTGATTTACCAACCAAAATCCAGAAGCGTCAGAACATCATGTTTAGGATGAAAGTAGTCTGCTGTGAGCTTTAATGCCTGTTGCAATAAACCTATACCTACTTCGTCAATTTAAAAGTATTTTTAGTTTTCATTTAAAAATGCTGCACGAATTTTTACTGTTCCGTTTATTCGATCGACACTATCAAATTAGTGTAAATTCATTACTTGCATAACCAAGCATTTCAAGAAAATGTGTTTCTTCTTTATTTTTTTTACTTAAGTTTTAAGCACCCTCTAAGATTTCAGTTACGCAAATTCCACAGGCTCCTGCCTTACAACCAAATGGGATAGGATTTTGCCCTTGTTCTTCAAATTCTAAATCTGAAAGTGATCTATCTTGCGAAATTGAAACCTCAATGTTCTGTGATATAAGTAATATTTTATGCACCACATAATCTCCTTCATTAAGAACAAAAAATTCATACACTGATGAAATTTTTTACACAAAGAAATCACGCAAAAAATGCTTATTGAGCGTAATTTCTAGTTTTAAAATACATATAAAATTTTTTATTTAAAATAGATATATAATATAAATATTGCATTTTCATGGCTAAATAAGTTTTAATTTAAAACTAGTTATATATTATATATACAAATTACTTTCAAAAAAACGCTTTTTATGAAGAAGATATGTTTAATTCAATGATTGATTAATCAATTTTTGAGTGTTCCACTCTGCCCTTTTTTTGAATTATTTTTAATTGCTTTACTGCATGACAAGGAGATTATCCAAAAAATAAATGCAGCTATACTTACAATAAATCCTAATAAGCAAACACCTACCCAACCATATAAAGCATACGTTGTTGTTGAGGCAATTGCTCCTAGACCACTTCCTACAGAATAAAACAACATATAGCAGCCAATTAAACGACCCGATGCTTCAGGATCAATTTCTAAAATCATGCTTTGGTTAATAACATGTATTGCTTGACCACCGAGATCTAATAAAAAAATGCCTAAGACAAGTGCCCAAATGCTATATGCCATCATTGCTATAGGTAACCACGAGAGAACTAAAATAACCAATGCGACTACAGTTGCTTTTTGCCCATAACCTTTATCATTTAATCCACCTACACCAGCTGCTGCAAGTGCGCCAGCAACCCCAATTAACCCAAATGCGCCTATTTTTGTATGTGACATTTCAAAAGGCGTAACACTTAAAGGTAAAACGAGCGCTGTCCAAAAAATGCTAAATGCAGCAAACATCAACAAACCTAAAAAGCCCCTAACCTGAAGTAATTTCTCATTTTTTAACAATGAAAACATTGATCCAATCAATTGAAAAAAATTTAGATTTATTGCACTTTTTTTGGGTTCTGGAAGTATTCGCCATATAAGGACTAGCATTAATATTGAAAAAACTGCTGATAAGATATAAACACTTCTCCATCCACTTATATCTGTAATCACACCTGCCAAAGTCCGAGCCAACAATAATCCTACTACGACTCCACTTTGAACAATTCCAACAACATGCCCCCTTTCACTTGTACTTGCTAAAGTTGCAGAATAAGCTATCAGACCTTGTGTCATAGCTGTTCCTAACAGTCCTACGCCCAACATCCCAATCAGAAGTACAGCCAAATTTTGTGAAAATGCAACCAAAATAAGAACTGTAAAAAGTAGTAACAATTGAATTTTTATTAATTTTTTTCTTCGAACTAAATCCCCCAAAGGCACGACAAAAAAAAGCGCTAAAGCACAACCAACTTGCGTTGCTGTGATCACACCACCAACTACTGAGTATTGAATATTAAAAGTTTCAGCCAGCGAGTCGAGTAGAGGTTGTGCATAATAAACATTTGCCACACTCAAACCACAGCAAATGGCTAGCAATAAAATAATTGTTTTTGGTAATTTTCTCTCAACAACATCATTGCGTTTGTTCGCTGTATTGGATTGATCTACTACATGATTTATGAGTGTTGTGGATTGTTCTAATTTCATTATCGACACCAATTTAGTTTTATTTTAAAACTAGTTAAGATTAATCAAACAAGTTTCAAAATACAACCATATATTTTATAATTACCTGTTATAATTTTTATTCAATCTTTCATGAGCAATATTTATGGCTAAGCGTAAAAGTTTTGAAGACTCTCCCTGTCCTGTTGCTAGAAGTCTAGATATTATTGGTGACAGATGGTCATTACTGATTATTCGAGATGCATTTGATGGCATGAAAAGATTTAGTGAATTTCAAGAAAGTTTAGGCATAGCCAAAAATATTCTTACAGATCGCTTAAAAATGTTAACGCGACATAATATTTTAAAAGTTGTTCCCGCATCAGATGGGTCTGCATATCAAGAATATGTCTTAACACCTAAAGGAGAAGATCTTTTTCCTATCATCGTCACTTTAAGGCAATGGGGCGAAGTACAATTATATAAAAAGCATGAAAAACACTCTTTACTAGTAGAACGTAAAAGTGGCAAGTTAATCCAGAAAATTGAAATAAAAACACACGAAAATCGAATTTTGAATCACACGGAAACTATTGTATATAAAGTTATTGAACTCGAATCCTGTTTAAGCCAATGATTCCATCATTTGAATTTTTGGCTTATCCCGATATGTTAATTGATATGCACATAACGATGCGTAAATTCCAATAAGAAATCCAGCAATACTACGTGCTTTACTCGTCACTAAATTGTATTAACCTTTCAATAAACTGAATAGCATTTCTATTTTATTGCGCTGTTTTAAGTGATGTTCATCTGGCACACTGAGCTGAACAGACCGCATTTCCTTTCGATGATAGGTCATCAAATCAATACTTTTAACTTGATCTTTTAACCTGCTTTTTAAGTCCTCACTGACATCGCCACGATCTGCGTACAGTTTTGCTGCCATACTTTTACCACGAGATGCAATTTTGGCTAAAAATTTATGGCGTTGAATCCTCTGATTTTTACAGACTGGTAAAGTGGTTGAATCAATCCATAAATATTGGCTGCTTTGATCTTTCATTAAAGCCATATGCAAAGCATAAAGTGCTAATCGATGTATCTTAACGAGATGAATCATTCGTTGGTAATAGGATAAGCTTTTAAATAAATGACTTTTATCCTGTTTCAACCATGTGAAAAATGCTTTAAAATTAGTAAAGTGAGAACATTTATACTAGATAACCTGAGTTCGATAAAACAAACTCATTTTTGCAACAAGTTTCTGAATGTGGGCTTATTCGGATTTAAGCAATAAGCCACTACAGCAGCCTTCATATTCACCATAAAATTATTGACTGAACGATGACGTGAATGTTCAATTTGATTCAGATTTTTGAGTTGATCATTCACTGTTTCAATCAAGCCTCTACGACCAAGTAACTTTTTTTCCTCTTCTGTTTGAATAGATTTGGTTTTCATATTACGACGTGAAGGGGTTAATATTTTTAATCCTCGACTTGCCAAAACTTCAGCTTTTGCTTTACTTAAATACCCTTTATCTCCAAGCAAAATACCTTTTAATTCTTGTGTTAAAGATCCAAGCACAGCGACATCAAGAATACTTCCAGATGTTAATTTAATATTGATTACTTCACCTAAGTGATTGATCAGAATATGTAATTTAAACCCATAAAACCAACCTGTACTGCTTTTACCTCGACTAGCTAAACCTTGAAATACACGATTTCTTTTTATTCTAAGATTATGGCAAACAACCAATTTAGTTGAATCAATGATGCTAATACCGGTATCTTTTCCTTTGACTTGATGAAAGAAACTGGTCAAAGCGCTTAAACAACGTGGCATGATTTCAATAAAACGGTTATAGCTGAGTAA
This sequence comes from Acinetobacter sp. TGL-Y2, assembly GCF_001612555.1. Lineage (NCBI taxonomy): Bacteria > Pseudomonadati > Pseudomonadota > Gammaproteobacteria > Moraxellales > Moraxellaceae > Acinetobacter > Acinetobacter sp. TGL-Y2. The sequence continues at coordinate 3,141,721 of NZ_CP015110.1, forward strand.
TTTGGGGAAAGCAGTTTTCCAAAAAGGAATAAGTATTTGGCAGTAAAAATATTTGAAAAATCTAAAACCAGATTGATGAAATAAAATGACGATTGTCATTGCTTCAGACAAACAGAGGGCTGACTTTTGAGGCTTAGATTTTTGATCTGAAATGAGTGCTTTTTCTAAAGATTGATTAAATTCTTTGCAGAAATCGTCCAAAATACAAAATAATTCGGTAATATGATCCATGAAAAGCCTTGCTCTGAAACGTTTTGTCTTGATAACCAATATGTTACAGATGCCAAGGCTTTTTGCTATTCTTTTTTTATGTCGAACTCAGGTTAGATAGCAACAAAGGTTATTTCTTTGATACTCAAGTGAGCTTTTCGGACTCTTGAGAAACGACGGCTTTGCTTAAGGAATTTCCAATACGTTGCTTCAAATTTAAGAAAGAAATCATCAATTACGCAGAATAATTCGGTACTATTAAACATCGGGACTAGAGTTGTGAGTTTGGTGTGGTAACTCGACTGATGGTTCTAGTTCTATTATTTTTCAAATCAGTTTCTTATCCGCGATTCAGCTTATTTAAATAAAAATAAACAGTTGGTGCCTATATGAAAAATAAAAATGTGTTCAAATTAGCTCTATTATTTTTAATTTCAACAATTACTTTTCCAACCTTCGCAGAAGGCTATCTAAATGAATATTACGTGGTCTTTACATCTGTTATGGATGCAGAAGATGATCCGTGGAAAGAAAACCCTAAATGCACCCCAACGACAAAAGCCACTCATCAAAAAGGTATTTGGAATGTGCAATACCACTATGCCAATGGCTCAAAACTCACCTCTGAATACCTAAGCACCATTAAACCTAAGGCTGGCAAATGCCAAACTTTCATCCATTTGCCTGAAGAAATTACAGGCTCAGGTACCTTCGAGAGCTATTTTCCCAATGGCAAACAACGTGCTCGAATCGACTATAAAGATGGCGTCTACAACGGTAAAATGCAATTTTGGTTTGCAAATGGTTTAAAAGAACAAGAAAACACCCTCATTGATGAGGTAAGCCAAGGTGAATACAAAATTTGGCATCCAAACGGGCAGCTCGCTTTGTCTATGCGCTATAAAGACGGTGTCCAAACAGGTACACGTCAGCGTTGGTATGAAAATGGAGAACCTTGGACAGAAGTCCGCTTTGAAAATGACAAGATGGTCGGCCCCCTCAAACAATGGTTTCGAAACGGTAAACCAGAACGCTTAGGTCATTATCGAAATGGTGTCCGTCATGGTGAATACAAAGTTTGGTTTGAAGATGGTAAACCCGAAGCCGTTTTAAACTATCAAGTGGGTCAAATTACGACTGCACAGTGCTGGAATAAAAATGGCGCTCAGATTTCAGAGAAAGCATGTATCCAACGCTTTAAAGGCGAGGATTAAAATCTAAACAGAGAGCACGCTTGAAAGTTCTTTTCTCAGCGAAAAGGGCTTTCATGGCATATTTAAAAAAAATTCAACACTGAACCAATTCGTCAGAGCTACCCTATTTTTAATATTTTTCAACTTCAACAAAGACTGATCGACATCTACATCTTTTAACAGTCATATCTAATTTAGCTCAGTTCTTTTCTACAGCAATGAGCAGAGTGCCCACAATACAGTCATTAAATTTCTCTGCTCTACCCCAGCAATAATGGTCTTATTTCTAATAATAAATAAAATATATTTGAATTTATTTTTAAGTCATTCTTACTTTATACGATGAGCAATTTCTCAATTTTAATTTAAAAATCAGTTTATTAGTTTAAATATACAGTCTTAATCGAAGGATCAGATAGAAACAATGAAATTTATCCATTTCACATGGCACGTTGAATATCCCATAATCACCTCATAGCGAAGTGATTGAGATTTTTTCTGAATCCTTGCAACGGAATTTTTTGATATTCCTCGGATGTTTTTCCCACACAATGACATCCTTTTCTGCCCAACCAAACCCCAATCGGTTGGGTTTTTTTTTGCTTGGAATTCAACTACTTTTATCTTAAATAATGAAATATCCCAAGCTTATCCAACACATCCAGCGTTAACTGCTTACGCTCAGCGATATCTTTTTGACTGTCCATCTGCATATTGAGTGAGAAGGCAATAACCTTGCCATTGCTCTGTTCAACCCAACCGCTGTACCAACCCACTTGTGGTGTAACGTCCATACCCCAACCACTTTTTGCATAGAGTTTATGCTCACCACGAGCTTCAACAAACAGCATCTCTTTGACTTGTTGCTGTACAACAGTATCAAAAGGAAGTTGTTGTTTGGCGAGCTGATATACAAATTGGGTTTGCTGCTTCGGTGTAATTTTAAGCGGTCCGACTAACCAAAACTGATCGACTTGTTGTCCTATATTCTGGTTACCATATCCTATGCGCTTTATTTCTTTTTGCATCAAATCCAAACCAATGCGCTGTGCCAAAGTTTGATATACAGGTACCGCCGAAGCTTGCATTGCACTGCCTAAATTAAAGTCTTTCTCCCACGCAGCAAATGATCGTTTCTGTCCATCCCATTTAAAGACTTCTGTGGTGGTGGCTTTTTGGTGCTGCAATCCAATTAAGGCATTGAGCATTTTAAAAGTCGATGCTGGAATATATTTCGTCTCAGCACGACTTAAGTCAGTCCCATAGGATTGATATTGCACACCGTCATAGGTCACAAAGACCGCCTGTGCATGCGCCTGTTCAAAGAGCTGTTGTATCTGTTTTTGTAATGTAGATGTTGAATTCAGGTTCAGGACAGGCTGCATCTGATGCGCTTGAGACTGAGTTTGCATAGGGCTATGACTACACCCTGCCAGATATAGAACGGCGCAAACAATATAAAAAAATTTAGATTTATTCATGAGAAAGACTTCCGTTCAGTTACATCATGCTCTAGTTGTAACAGCTCTAAAATAGCATGCTTTTTTTTTCGTATATTTCTAAATCGACCGCTAAAAAATATTTACAGGTGCAACACCATAATGCATAATGCACCAAATTAGAGCGATATAGAGCAATTCCTCAGCAGAATCTCTCCAGTTTTGGCGCAAAAAAACCTGATTTTCTGAGAATTTCAGGTTTTTTTTTGGTTTTTAGAAAGCAAAAAACTAAATTTACGCACTATATTGGTGCAATATTTTATTCAAATCGCTTGAACTCTATGGTTTAAATCAAAATCAATTGTTGCATCAGATAAATTAATTACAAAAAAAAACCAGCTTTGGGGAAAGCTGGGCATATAAACATAAAACTGTTGTACATCATCTTTTTAAGTTAAATACCTAAAAGAACATCGTCTTGTACTAGACATAGTATGTCAAAATTAGCCAAAGAGATAAAGCCGATTCATTTACTAGGATTTAAGATAAATCACAATATAAATAAAATAGGTAAACTGAATCACACTACTTTATTTTATTTGTGTTTTTCTTAAACAGTGATGCCGTATTTAAACTGGGTAATACATTAAAAACATCATTCTTACCTATAATTTTCGATTTTTTGGGGCAAATAAGCTCAAAGTTTCTATCAATAAAAAATAAATATTTATTTGATATTTCAATCAATCTGCTATTCATCCATAGGATAATCCACGACTTCCCAACACCCCAATGTGCTTTAGCTAATTGTTATGCTTAAAAAAAACAATAAATCGGGATATCAAATTGCTATGATTAAAATTTAACCAAATCACAAATTGTTCATTTTCTCAACAACTTGATTGCCTTAAACATCATTGACTTAATATATTGTTACAATACAATGCACTTTGTTTACTCCTGATCAACACTTGGTAACTATTATGAAAAAACTCAGTTTAGCCACTGCTTTATTATTAGCCATGACTGGTGCTCAAGCTTATCAATTTGAAGTACAAGGTCAGTCTGAGTTCATCGACAATACCGTAAATGAACAAAACTACACGGGTGCCGTACAAGGTACTTACTACTTTAAAGATGTTGACTCTACTAAAGGCCCTTTAGCTGAAGCTGCTTTTGTAAACCAAGCATCTAATGTGTCTTTGGCGTATAACTACGGCGAATATGACGAAGCTGGTTTAGATATCGTATCTCATACTTATGGCGCTAAAGCTGAAGCTTATGTTCCAACTTCAGTGGTTCCTGTATATGCAAGCGCGTCTTACAGCCACACGATCAATGACAGCAAAAATGATGCTGCAACTGATGATCAAGGCGACCGTTATGCATTAGAACTGGGTGCTGTTGTTGCACCAAACTTTTTGGTTGCTGTAGGTTATACAAGTGTTGCTGACCAAGCTTCTTTTGATGCATTCAACATCTTGTCTAACGGTGTAGCTAAAGCTGCTATCGAAACTCAAGCCATTGGCGATAAAGAAGATGCTATCACTGCGCGTACTAAATACGTAGGCGCGATTGATGACACCAACATGTCTATCAGCTTCGAATCTGGTTTAGTTTATGGTCGTGACACTGCCTATGCATTGAAAACTGACCTTTTCTTAAACCCTGCATTAAGCATGGGCGTTTCTTATGCAGAATCTAGCTTTGACAGCGCAAATGATAAAGCTTGGGGCGCGAATGTAAACTACTTCGTTACTCCAGCAATCGCTGTTGGCGCAACATATGTAAATGCGAATGCTGAAGGCACTAGCCGTGATACGCAAACTGTTGGCGTTAACGCTAAATTCCGTTTCTAAGTTTGATTTAGAAATTGAATAAAAAAAGGACGCTTTATGCGTCCTTTTTTAGTGCCTCCGATTCCAAAATTTTATTCAGGACTACGCACCAAACTGAGGAAATGTAAATGACGCTCGTATTGATCAATCATGTCTTGCAACAGATCTTCACGCGTCCAATCCATCACGTCATAACCTTGACCACCCTCTCTTAAAAAGACTTCCGCTTGAAAGTAGCGAATATTCTGTTCAGCAGATTCAGCCATAAAGCTCGGTGGTAAAGTCTCACGTGCGACCACTTGATAGATAAAGTTGATCTCATCTTGATGATCCACTCTAAGCTCAAGTCCATCTTCAATGAGATTAATCTTCACCGTTAAATAACGACGTTTCAGCTCGGCTTGCACATTTTCAAATGCAGCTTTAACCTCATATTCAATAAAATGAATCACCTCAGCTTGACTGTGCGGATAATGCATAATTAAGCCCAAACGTTGCTGCCAACTCCGTGGATTTTGAATGGCCCTTGGAGTAATACGTGCTTCTTGTAGTGCATTCATCTTAATTACATCTAGGCGTAAGGCTTTGAGTAATCCCCAACAGATCATCAGCATGATCAGGGTAAAAGGTAAAGCGCTCATCATGGTGGCGGATTGCAAGGCACCTAAACCACCGACCAACAAGAGTATTATTGCCAAAACAGCCATCAGCACGGTCCAAAATAGACGTTGCCAGACAGGCGAACCCTCAGCTTTCGCTGTTAAATAATCTGTGACCAAAGCTCCCGAATCCGCTGAAGTCACAAAGAACAGCATAATCAAGAATGTCGCCAAAAAGCTCATGACGGTAGAAAACGGTAAGCTTTTTAGAAACTCAAATAAAGCCACTGAAGAATCAAGTTGCACTGCTGCGACGAGTCCCGTATTGGCCTCATGCAAAATGCTATACAGTGCGGCAGCCCATGAAACCCATCCAAATCAGGGTAAAGCCTGTTGGAATAAGCAGCACGCCGACAATGAATTCACGAATTGTTCGCCCTTGCGACACCCGCGCGATGAACATTCCCACAAATGGCGACCATGAAATCCACCATGCCCAGTACATAATGGTCCAACCCCCAATCCAACCATTGGGCTGATACGCATACAGGTTGAAGGTCATACTGAACAGGTTAGAGACGTATTGTCCCGCATTTTGAATGGTGGTTTGCAGTAAATAAATACTGGAGCTGGCAAAAAATACGAACAATAACAGTACCAAAGCCAGCACCAAATTCAGCTCAGACAGCCGTTTAATGCCTTTCTCTAATCCAAGGAAAACTGAAAGTGATGCCATCGCACTGACCACCACGATCAAAATAATTTGAGTAGTCGCTGATTGCTCAATGCCCAATAAATAATTCAGCCCTGAGTTGATTTGAGTGACACCAAAACCCAAAGTCGTTGCTACACCAAATACAGTACCAATAGTGGCAAAAGTATCGACAGCATCACCCATAGGACCATAAATCTTTTGACCAATAATGGGATACAGCGCAGAACGAATTTTTAAGGGTAAATTATGCCGATAGGCAAAATATGCAAGTGCCAAACCCACGATGGTATAAATTGCCCATGCATGAAAGCCCCAATGGAAAAAGGTGACGCGCATGGACTGCTGAGCCGCTTGAATGGTCTCGCCTTCACCGATAGGTGGTGAAACATAGTGCATGACTGGTTCAGCCACACCAAAGAACATCAGCCCAATACCCATACCCGCAGTAAAGAGCATCGCAAACCACGAGCCGTTGCTATAACTGGGCTGACTATGATCTGGTCCGAGTTTGATTTTACCCATATCTGACAAGGCAATATAAATCAGTAAAATCAGGAAAACTGCGACCGATAAAACATAGAACCAACTGAAGGAATCTGTAATCCACTGATTCAATTGTTTGGTGAGTAAATCAAATGCATTGGGTGCTAAGACCACTAAGGCAAGAAATATGGCAATAATCGCCACAGTGCTTAAAAAGACATTTGGATTCACATTGGAATACCAAGATGTATTTTTGGAAGGCATACACCCCCCGATTTATTTTTAATAATCAATGATTAACAAGAATTCACGTGACGTGAATAAAGAACGAGGGCTGCGGAAAAACGTTGCACTCGGACAGCATTTTAATTTACGGCCAAAAATAAAGCAGTTCACTTCCTGTAACTTAATTTCAACGAACCAAAGACTTACTTTACTTAATCACGGTCTTGGTCATGTTTAGGCAAATGGGCAATATATTGCAAAGCAATTAAGCGAGACACAATTAAAGCCAAATACATCACGCCACAAAACATTTGTAAGATTGCAAACATGCGAGCCAAAGGACTAATCGGTAAAATATCTGAAAGCCCTGTCGCAGATTGCAAGCTAAAACTCAGAAACAGTAAATCAAGCCAAGACTGCATGCCCACCACACCCGGTTTGATAAAGCTGTCTGCAACCAAGAGCTGACAAACACTGTATAAAAAGGCAAATCCCCAAGCAATCAGGGTAAACACTGCACCCGCTGCAAAGAGTTCATCTTTGGTTAAATAACGATCTGCAAACATATAACGAAGTAAGCCATAGGCAGCACTAAAATAGGCCGCAGCCTCAAAGCAGTGCGCAATGATTTGAATATTTGGATCTTTTGCGCCCAGCATAAGCAAGAAGGAAAAGATTAATGCACCTCCCACAAAGCTGAGTCCTAAAATGGTAAACATCGGGGTTTTACGAATCACTTTGGCAATGATTAATAAAACCAAAGCACCCAAAATCCAAGTCAGGGTTCGATAGGTTACATCATCACGTGTCAGGACGGACAGCACTAAAATAATCGCTTGTAATAACAATAGCCATGCCGACGGCAATGCACGAAAACCTTTCCATAAATCTACAAATGCTTGCATTGCCTCTTTTCCCATTCATCATTTCTAAATCAAAGCGCTTTAAGTTCAAAGTGCTTTAAGTGTTGTTATGAAGCACACAGCGTTCATCTTTATTTTTTTCAGCAATTAACTTAGCATGAACTTGCCCGCTTATGGATGTAAAATTTGTATGAAAATCACTGAAAAAATTCGCCAAGAAATCACTCAAATTGAGTTCCGTGATGACATCTCAAATGATAAAAAAATTTCGAATATTATTCATATGGGTTGTGCCAGTTGTGCAGGCGTTGCCATTCAGCCCTTACCTTTTGCAGATATTCTCATTTTAACGCCCTTACAAGGTTATTTTGCCAGTCGTATTGCTGCGATTCATGGTATTCAACTGTCTGAAAATGAAGCACTCGATTGGGTGAAAGAAATCATAGCACTGGTGGGATTGGGCATGGCAGCACAGCAAATTGCGCTTGGGATTTGGAAAACCGTGACCTTCGGTTTTGGTGGTTTACTGAGTATTCCCCTAGTATATGCACTAACCTATGCGGTATTAAAAGTTGCTGACGTATATTTTTCACATAAAGCCAAAAATGAAAAACTCAGCGAGGAACGCATTAAAGCGGTATGGAAAGAGGCCGTCGCTCAAGGCAAGCAACAGGCGAAAGGCAAAGAAAAAGGGGGAAAAGATCAGCAGCATGTGGAGAATGATTAACGTATGACGAATTCTCATTTGATTCATTATGTTCAAACCCGTTTAGATGGTTTGAGCATCACTCAAAGCTTGGTGTATTGGGCTTTTCCATCCAATTCATTGATTCCTTCTGAGCAAGATCAAGCGGTATTGGCAGCGCTTAGACACAGCAATCAACATTTAGTAGACGCACCTCTTGAAGATATACAACGTTATTTGCAGATGTTTGATGAACATCGCATTGTCCATGTGGTGTCTCAAATTTAAAAAGTCTTGCATGAAATTTGCCTGATTCTTTTAAACAATGAAGATGGCGACAGCTTATACGCCTCCTACTTTGAACATCAAACTCAAGATGTGTTTGAGGTTCTGCTTGCAGATACAACAACAGGCGAAAGCTCAAAGATTCAAATCAATACTGGCACAGCTCAAGCCCCCAAGCTCAATGACTGGCACAAAAATCTGGAAGATCATTTGATTGCTAGTGAAGAACTTATGGCGCAAGTGCCTATTGATGAAAGCTCATTCAATTCAAAGAATTTAAGCCAAAGTGTTGAAGATGCCATGGATTTATTGGTTACCGCCCAAGATCCAAATGACGAGCACTTTTGGGATTATTTTCCTGCGATATCTTTGGCAAGCGTGTCTATTGCAATTTATGATTTATTTCAGCGCTATCAAAAAAAGCAAATCACATGGTCTGAATTTAAATGGATGGCAGCCAAAGTTTCAGGCATCAAAGTCTCTAAAATTGCGTTTATTGGGCTTCTTTTAGGCTTACCTGTAGTGGGGCAAGTGACAGGAGCGTATTTGGTCGCAAAGTTACTCCTCAATGCCAAAGCCACATGGTTCGAACCTGACAGCCCATTGTCTTTGAAGTTAAAACCGAAAGAATTAGGCCAGTCTCATACTGACCCAACCTAAGACCACATCCAAGACCACATCCAAAACCAAAGTCAGCCTCATCAAAAAAAGCACCCGAGGGTGCTTTTTTAACATCTTGTTGATCTAGCAAGTTCAATCTTAGTGATCTGAAGCACCCGAGATGCCAATACCTGTTTGTGAACGTACGAACTGTGCATCAAATGCTTTACGCTCAGCTTGAGCACGTGACGAGTTGTCTGTTACTGAGAACAACCAACAGCAGATGAACGCCAATGGCATAGCAATGATTGCAGGACCATTTAGAGGATTAATTGGTGTATCAGAAATACCTAAAGTATCGACCCAAACTGCTTTAGATAAAATAATCAGCGTCACGGCTAAAATAAGACCGACAAGCCCGCCAATTACCGCACCACGTGTAGTTAAGCCTCTCCAGAACATAGACAGCACCAGTACTGGGAAGTTTGCACAGGCAGCAACAGAGAATGCAAGACCTACCATGAAAGCAACGTTTTGTTTTTCGAACAAAATACCCAAAATCATGGCAAAAATAGCCAAACCTAAAGTTGCAATTTTAGACATGCGTAGTTCAGATTCAGGTGTCGTTTGACCTTTTTTGAATACGTTTGCGTACAAATCATGAGAGATTGCTGAAGCACCTGACAAAGTCAAACCTGCTACAACCGCAAGAATCGTTGCGAATGCCACGGCAGAGATGAAGCCCATGAACAAATCACCGCCCAGTGCATCAGACAAGTGAACCGCAGCCATGTTATTACCACCAATAAGCTCTAATTTGCCTGTTACAGCCATTTTTGCAACATCAAGGAACTGTGGATTGTTCGATACATAAAGAATCGCACCAAAACCAATGATGAAGGTCAATAGATAGAAGTAACCAATGAAGCCTGTTGCAACTACAACTGATTTACGTGCTTCTTTGGCATCTTTCACCGTGAAGAAACGCATTAAAATGTGGGGCAGACCTGCTGTACCAAACATCAGAGCCAAACCTAAAGAGATTGCATCAATTGGGTTTGCAGCCAATTTGCCTGGCCCCATAATGCCACCTGCTTGTTCTAAGCTGACATCATGTACTTTAGAGAAAACTTGAATCGACTGGTTGAACATTTCTGAGAAACTAAAACCAACGCCTTTCATGACCATAAATGCCATGAACGTTGCACCAGACAGTAGCATCACAGCTTTAATGATCTGTACCCAAGTCGTTGCCAACATTCCACCAAACATCACGTATGCCATCATGAGCAAGCCCACAATCACTACGGCAATGTTGTAATTCAAACCGAAGAGGAGTTTGATCAACTGTCCTGCACCGACCATTTGTGCAATCAGGTAGAATGCAACCACCACCAATGAGCTGACCGCAGCCAACGTACGTACTGGTTTTTCAGCCAAGCGAAATGAGATTACATCAGATAAATTGTATTTACCCAAATTACGTAAACGCTCTGCAATCAGGAAAAGTACGATTGGCCAACCCACCATGAAGCCCAGTGAGTAAAGTAAACCGTCAAAACCTGACATAAACACCAGTGCGGAAATACCGAGGAAAGATGCAGCTGACATATAGTCACCCGCAATCGCAAGTCCATTTTGGAAACCTGAAATTCCACCACCTGCGGTGTAGAAATCATTGGTATTTGTGGTTTGCTTGGCTGCCCATTTGGTAATGAAAAGCGTTGCACCCACAAAAATGATGAACATGATGATCGCAGGCCAGTTGGTCGCTTGCTGTTCAGCTACACCTAGGTCAGGTCCTGCCGCTGCGATACCTGAATAAAGCAGTGCTGACATTGCCATCGCTTGGCTTTTGAATGAAGTCCATTTCATATTAATAAGGTCCTTTGTCATGTGCAATCGCTTCCACTTCACGCATCGCTTCAGCAGTGAGTTGATCCAATTTGTTATTGGCAATATAGGAATAAACACCACACAACAAAAATGACAACACGATAATGCTCAGACCCAGAGGAATACCCCACGTCGTCACACCACCCGACAATGAACTGAGTAAAAATTCTTTGTTATAGCCAACAAGCAGCATAAATCCAACATAGGCAAACAACATGATGCCTGTCAGAGTCCAGCTCAAACGACTCTTTTTTGCCACCATTTCTTTAAACTTTGGATTTTGTAGAATCTGTTCTACCTTTCTCTCATCCATAATCCTGCTCCTGATCACAACCAACCGTGGCCGTATTTTTTTAATCGTTTTTTAGTTCTACAAAATTAACAATCTACGGGCGCAGGTGTAATTAGACTTTGGTCGTTAAATTTTGATCAATTTGAACGTGTCAGTTCATGGATACGTTATTATGGCGCTAGATTTCTATGTGTGTTTCATATGAACAGTTGGTTGATTATTGGGGTGCTCGCCCTTTACATCTTAATTCTCTTTGTTTGTGCCTTTTTTGGTGAAAAGCATGCCAGTCGACTTAGCACGCGCGGTCGAATGATTCTTTTCAGTCTTACTTTGGGCGTGTATTGCTCATCATGGACATTTTATGGGGCAACAGGAGCGGCTGTTCGTGAGGGCATTATTTTCTTACCCATTTATCTTGGTCCCTTATTATTTGTTGGTCTAGGCTATGACATTTGGCGACGACTCGGTCGGGTTCGACAGCACCACGCGATTTCATCCATTGCTGATTTTGTCGCTGCACGTTATGGTAAAAGTGGACCTCTGGCGTCTTTGGTCACCATTCTTGCCGTCATTGCGATTATCCCTTATTTGGCTTTACAGCTTCGCGCGATTGCACTGAGTGCTTCGGTCATGCTGCAACATAATATGGATGTGGTTTCGACCACCACCAATGGTGTATTGGTACTGACTGGGATGCTGGCGATTTTAGCAATGATGTTCGGTACTCGGCAAATTGCCAATACTGAGCAACATGGTGGCTTAATGCTCGCAGTCGCATTCGAGTCTTTCGTCAAACTATTTGCACTGATTTGCGTCGCGTTATTTTTTATTTTTGATGCGCCTGAAAATATTGTTCAAATTTCGGCAGATGTCAGTACAACCTTCCACGAAGTACAACTGTTTGGTGTACCTGAAACGTTTTGGGTTCAAACCTTACTCGCCGCCTTAGCCATTATTTGTTTACCGCGTCAGTTCCATGTCGCCGTGGTTGAACTGAGGGATGAAAAACATATTCGTGGCGCACGTCGTTGGTTTGCAGGCTACCTCATTTTAACCGTTCTTGCGATCATTCCTATTGCCAGTTGGGCGCTACATGCAGCACCTGAATATCTTGCCATTCCAGATGTTGCAGTACTCTCACTTCCGCTCAGTTATAACCAAGGGTGGCTGACCTTATTGGCATTCTTAGGCGGTTTTTCAGCATCAACTGGCATGCTTTTGGTCTCGTCCGTTGCCCTGTCTATTATGCTGAGTAATGATTTGATCATGCCTGCACTATGGCGTTTTGGGCTACTGTCACGACATGATAAACGTTTGCCTCAAGTGCTCAAGTTCACGCGCCGTATCTGTATTTTAGCAGTGATGCTATTGGGCTTTTTATTCTTCCATTTCTTTAATGATATTGATCAACTGTCTGTATTTGGCTTATTGGCATTTAGTGCTGTGGCACAGTTCGCCCCAGCCTTGATTGGTGGCCTCTACTGGCGTGGCGGCAGTAAACAAGGGGTGTATGCTGGTCTGATTGTCGGCTTTATCATGTGGACCTATACCTTACTGTTCCCTACGATTTTACGCAGCTTGCCGGATGAGTATTATGCATTTAGCCAGCATTTAATGATGTTTGGTCCATTCGGCATGGAGTGGTTACGTTCTGAAGCATTGCTTGGCTTTGAGTCTTTTGCACCGCTGACCCACGGTGTGACCTGGGCGCTCGGTTTAAACGTGATTTTATATATTTGGATTTCTCGTATCTACCGTCCCAGTATTGCTGAACAGATTCAAGCTGAAAGCTTCTTTTATTATGAGACTAAACCACTCCCTGCACATAGTACATCGAACGAAATTAATTATTTACATCAGGATGTGGCGAGGCTTAAAGTCGGTGATTTGATTGCATTGGCCAAACGTATTACCGGCGAAGGCCCGACTATGCATGCCTTCAATCAATTTTGTTTATCCAATAACGTTATTTTAAATGAAAATAGCAGTGCCAATGGCATGTGGTGGCGTTTCACCGAACAGTATTTGGCGGGTACAATTGGTGCTGCCTCAGCACGGACCTTACTGACCACCGCGATGGTGAACAACGGTTTAGCGCTGGGACAAGTGGCCAATATTTTAGACCAAGCCTCACAGTGGCAACGCTTTAATCAAAACTTGATCATGACCATGATTGATCACATGACTCAGGGCGTGAGCGTGGTCGATGAAAATATGTGTTTGGTGGCATGGAATAATCAATATCTGGTACTGTTCGATTATCCTAAAGATTTGGTCTATGTCGGTTGCCCGATTGCCGACTTAATTCGTTATAACGCGGAACGTGGTGAATGTGGACCGGGTTCAGTGGAAGAACATGTCCGTAAACGTCTGCGCTGGATGAAGGTGGGAAGTGCACACGAGTTTGAGCGTATTCGTAAGGATGGCCGTGTAATTCAAATGCGCGGCAACCCGATTGAAGGCGGCGGATTCGTCACCACCTTTGCCGATATTACGGCATTCCGTGAAAATGAAGCCTTACTTGAAGGTCGCGTACAAGATCGTACGCAACAGCTGGCCAATGCCCTGACTGAACAACAAGTGGCACGCGAACAAGCCGATAAAGCCAATATGTCAAAAAGTCGCTTTATTGCGGCAGCCAGTCATGATTTGCTGCAACCGATGCATGCAGCACGTTTATTCAGCACAGCACTTGAACAAAGTGTACAAACCGATGAAGACCGTAAAACATTGCAACAACTTGATCGTGCCTTACATGGGGCAGAAAGCATGCTCTCTGCCCTACTGGACATTGCACGTCTTGAAGGTGGAACGATTCAGCCACAGCGCCAAGCCTATCCACTGCATGACTTGCTCAGCGATTTGGAACTACAATTTAAGTCGATTGCAGCGCAGCGTAATATTCAATTTAAAGTCCATGATGTGACGTTTTGGATTGATACAGATCCACAGTGGATTCGCCGTATTATTCAAAACTTTGTCAGTAATGCCCTGCGCTATACCGCCAAAGGTCGTGTGGTGGTCGGTGTACTTCGCTCAGCAGAGCGGCCGCAGCATATTCGTATAGGGGTCTGGGATACCGGTCCAGGCATTGCTGAACAGCAACGGATCAAGTTGTTCCAAGAATTTGAACGCTGCGGACATACCTCCCCTTGGGGTGAGCAAGGTCTGGGACTGGGTCTAGCCATTGTTCAGCGCATGACCAGCCTATTAAACTACCCTGTTCATGTCTACTCAGAGCAAGGTCGTGGTTCCTGCTTTATGATTGAAGTCCCTGTGGTTCAGGCGCCTAAAGTAGTGGCAACGCCTGTGCAGTCTGTACCATTGAAAACCAAAGCTTATAAAATTCTGTGCCTCGATAACGACGAAACGATTTTGGAAGGTATGAGTACTTTACTGACCAAATGGGGCTATCAAGTGTTCAAAGCCACCGAACCTGAGCAGGCCGTTGAGATTATTCAACAGGAAAATATTCAAGTCTGGCTGATCGATCAGCATTTAAACCAAAATAAAATCGGCTTAGATTTTATTTTGGAGCACCGTCAAGACCAGGTGCCGATTGCTTTAATTACCGCAGACTCAGATCCTGAACTTCCACAAAAGTTAAAAGATTTGAATATTGTATTGTTGAGAAAACCGCTCAAACCTGCATCTTTACGTTCTTGGTTATCGGGGCTTAAAATCTCGGCTGAGTAAATTAGGCGATACATATTTTGATACATAGACCACCTACATTTGGACACTTGAATGAGGTGGTCATCTAACAAAAAAGCCACCTTTATACACATGCTCTAGCAATTTTTTTGCTGTTTTGTGCAAGAACGATCAAATTTATGCTCGAATCATTCAAGTTCATTGACCAAAAACGTCATTCGTCGCTTTTCTATGGCAAAGATGATCATTTTCAAAGAAAAATTTCAAAATAAATCGTTACACATTTTATAAAACTTTGTATTTAATCACTTTAAATCAACAAAAAAACCCATATAAGACTTTAGTCGCATTCCTATTGCATCCCTCATAATCCATAACATCTAACACCGCTAAAAAACAACAAATATGTCTCAGGCAGATCTCTCACAGATCTCTGAGTCAGGTTGATTGAAGATGTTGATCAAGAATCAATCTGAATCGTGAAGAATGCTGAGCACCTGCTTAATCGACTTCGGTCAGGAGTGATCATGAATATATCCAATGCTGTACCCCATGGTTTAGATCGCAATCAAGAATTTCATCGTCAATACGGTGCCAATGCGATTTTACCTGACATCAACTGGCAACAGATTTTTCCAGCAACCCCGCTCAAAGATGTGCATGTACAGGCACTCGATCATATCTATCAAAGTGCTGTACCACTGGCATTACAAGTTTTCGAAGCGCTTAAATTCGATGTCTTTAGTCCCGCTGCGTATCATCCTCAGGGTTTAGGGCTATTCGACAAGCTCGCTCAACAAGAGAACACTCTGATCCAACGACTGGAAATGGACAGCCAAAACTTAACTGAACACGTTCGACATCAAATTTGGAGCATGTTATTGCGTGGCGGTGCTGTTTTGGTTTTCAAAGCGTGGCTAGGCAAAGTTAAAACAGGCGAAAATACGCTAGATACGGTTCAGTTGGATGAAATCTCAGATTTATTGTTTATTAAAACTGAGCCACATGCCCTAGCACAACGTTTAAACGTAGATTCGCAAGCGGACTATGATCATATCTTTTTAATGTATGGCAACGAAGTGTTTTTAGATCGTTTCAACACACTGGAAACAGCAGCACTTTTTGTCGACTTATCTGTTTATGATGCGGCGTTCTTAAGCTTACGTGATGACCGCGTAGCCAATTACCTTATGCACCGTGGCTATGTCACCCAAGATCAAATTGATGATTTACAGTGCGCACTTAATCCCCTATTTTGTCATGAGCTTACGCCAAAACAAAATTGTTTGGCTTAAGCGCTTTATCTCGTTCTTGGCAGTATAGTTGAAATAAGAAAAGCCCTCAGTTGAGGGCTTTTTATTTTAATGTCCAATCAGGAATTAAACGCGCTTTTCTTCAATATTTAATGCACCAATTGCAAGCACTGCTTGCGTCCGGTTTTGAACACCTAATTTACGGAAGATCGCCGTCACATGCGCTTTAATGGTGGCTTCTGAAACGTCTAGTTCATAGGCAATTTGCTTATTTAATAAACCTTCAGCCACCATCATCAGTACACGGAACTGTTGCGGAGTTAAGGACTGAATACGTTCAGCCAAAGCAGTTTCATCTGCGGCACGGGGATCAAAATTCAAATTGGCAGGTAAATTTGGCGGTAACCAAATCTCACCTTCAAGCACATGACGAATCGCTTCACCAATATGGCTTGGATGTGCAGATTTTGGAATATAACCCATGGCACCATGGGCGATTGCGCGCTGAATAATCGAGACTTCTTCGTGTGCAGACACCACAATAATAGGTAAAGAAGGATATTGTGCACGGACATGCACCAATGCTGAAAAGCCTGAAGCACCTGGCAGGTTCAAATCCAGTAACACCAAATCAGGTTCTGGACCTTTTTCTAAGCGTTCATAAAATTCATTTACAGCAGCAGTTTCACCAATTTGGGCTTGCGGTAAACTGTAACGTACTGCTTGAATTAAAGCATGGCGAAACAGTGGATGATCATCAACGATTAAAATATTCATAAGCGACGCGAGAGATCTCTAACACAATCATTATTCTAACTGTGCTATTGCTGTTAAAGATATATAAATATTAACGAATTTCAGTGAAAAATGTCGGGCTAAATCTGAATTTGTCGGATATTTATGTAATTGAGAAAATCAAGATAAGTACATCAATTTAAAATATAAATTTTATACTCTAAAAAGAATTACTTATCCACTCCAAAGATATCTTATCAATTCAGCCACTTAAACTCAGTATGACTGCAAAAGTGTGTGATTTTGCAGTTTATACGAAAATCTGATAATTAATTTGGATTTGGTTATTTTACAGCTTATGCATAAATCACGATTAATGAATGACAACTGATCACCATTTATTTTTTAGGTTTGTCTTCATGTCTATTTCTCAGCAAAAACCGCTCAACATTGTCGCTGTCTCAGGTGGCTTGAACAATCCATCCAAAACCGAAGCATTGGTTCAAGCTATTTTGGATGAGTTGGGCGAAGCAACCCCCATCCACGTGCATTTTATTAAATTTAGTGAGATTGGATCACTTTTGGGTGGTGCAATTTACCGCAACCAACTGCCGCAACGCGTTCAAGATGACCTAGCTGCCGTGGAAGCTGCAGATGCTTTGATTGTGGGCACACCAGTTTATCGTGCTTCATTCACAGGTTTATTTAAACATTTCTTTGATTTTGTCGAGCAAACTGCTCTGGTGGATGTTCCCGTACTCCTTGCCGCGTCAGGTGGAAGTGAACGTCATGCACTGGTGCTTGAGCATCAATTGCGTCCATTGTTTAGCTTCTTTCAAGCGCAAACCTTACCGATTGGCGTCTATGCCACCGATAAAGACTTCACCCCTGAATATACCATTCACAGTGAATTCTTACGTGATCGGATTACTTTAGCTGTAGCAAGAGCCTTACCCATTTTAGAGTGGGCCCCGGCCAAAGGTATCCGTGCAGAAGTGGTGAAAGAAAAAACCCAACAGGCCAATCAAAATTTGGGCATTAACAAACAGATTGAGCAAGATGAGGTCCTTCCTTCTGCAGCTGTTCCCAGCTTAGATGCTGCTGAATCACGTTTACATCAAAAAAATAATTTACCTAAAACGCAAGTGGCCTAATACATCTTCGACAGGAGCCAAGCCATGACACAATTAAATAAAGATGCAATCAAATTTGCCTATTGGGTACCCAATGTGAGTGGCGGATTGGTGGTCAGCAATATCGAACAACGTACCGATTGGAGCTACGACTACAACGTCCGTTTGGCGCAAGCTGCTGAAAAAAGTGGTTTTGAATATGCCCTCACACAAATTCGTTTTACGGCGGGTTATGGTGCTGAGAACCAGCACGAGTCAGTCAGCTTTAGTCATGGTTTGCTGGCAAAAACTGAAACGCTTAAAGTGATTGCAGCCATTCTTCCGGGTCCTTGGAAACCAGCACTGGCGGCTAAACAATTGGCCACCATTGATCACTTGAGCAATGGTCGTATCGCGATTAATGTGGTCAGTGGCTGGTTTCGCGGTGAATTTGATGCCATTGGTGAAGAATGGCCTGAGCATGATCAGCGCTATGCGCGCTCCGAGGAATTTATTCGCGCTTTAAAAGGCGTGTGGACTCAAGATAATTTTAGTTTTGACGGTAAATTCTATCAATTTAAAGATTACACCCTCAAGCCTAAACCCGTGCAAAGCCCTCATATTGAGATCTTTCAAGGGGGCAGCTCACGTGCAGCCCGTGACATGGCATCCCGAGTCTCCGATTGGTACTTTACCAACGGCAATACCCCTGAAGAATTGAAAAAGCAAATTGATGATATTCGTGAAAAAGCCCAAGCCAATAACCATCAAGTCAAAATTGGGGTAAATGCGTTTGTCATTGCGCGTGACACTGAAGAGGGAGCGAAACAAGTCTTGCAAGACATCATTGATGGTGCCAATATCGAAGCGGTCAATGCCTTTGGTGATGCAACACGTGAAGCCGGCGCGTCAACGATTGAGGGTGAAGGCAACTGGGCAAAATCAAGCTTTGAAGATTTAGTCCAATATAATGATGGCTTTCGTACCAATCTGATTGGAACGCCACAACAAATTGCAGAACGTATTATTGAGCTAAAAGCGGTAGGGGTCGATTTGATCCTTTCTGGTTTCCTACATTTCATCGAAGAAGTTGAATACTTCGGTGAAAAAGTACTTCCGCTTGTTCGTGAACTTGAACAAGCACAACTGCATCAAATCACAGCCAAATCGGCTTAAGCTTTGGCTAAAGATAAAAATAATAAGTTTCAGTGCAATAGCAAATTCCCCTCAAAACTCGGTTTGAGGGATTTTTTTTAGAGGCGCTTTTAGTTGTTTAGCAACGATTATGGGTTCGATCAAGAATTGAGTTGATTCAATGAAATAAACAATCAAAACAAGCATGAAAATAAGCAATCAAGCGAGTAATCGAATCCAGATCATGCCTGTATCAAGAAAAAATATAGCCTAACGGCACGTTTAAAATTAAACTCAACCCCATTCCCCCCGACGGAAATCAATCAATGTATACAGGTATAGTGCAAGGTTTAGAAAAAATTCTCGATATTCGTCAAGGTGATGGATTTTCAACCTTGGTGGTCTCAAATCAGCATCATTTTTTTCATGATGTCTTTGTGGGTGCAAGTGTTGCCATCAATGGCACGTGCTTAACCACGACACACATCGATTTAGATGCAAACCAAGTGCATTTTGACGTCTCGGATTTCACCTTAAAACTGACCACACTCCAAACCCTCAGCGTAGGTGATGAAGTCAATATTGAACGCTCTGCCAAAGTCGGTATGGAAAATGGCGGCCATAATTTATATGGACATATTGAAGGAACGGCAACGGTGACTGAGGTGATTCATCATGGTGAAACACTGCATGTGGACCTTGAAATTCCTGATGGCAATATCAAATACTTTTTTCTTAAAGGTTTCATTGGATTGAATGGTTGTAGCTTGACGGTGAATCGTGTTGATCGTAGCGCACAGCAAATTTCAGTCGATTTAATTCCGGAAACTTTAAGGCTGACCACATGGAAAAATGTACGCGTGGGCGATCAGGTCAATTATGAAATTGATCAAATGACGCGTACGCTGGTAGATACTTTGGAAAACATACATCAACGTCAATGAAATGTTGTTTTATGATCATTAGATGAGGTCATGTCTTCAGCATTAAGATATTGATGATGGATGCAAAATCTCATCAATGATTATTTAACATTTTAATGTTCATTTCAGAATTTCATTGCACAGCATCTTGATCAGAACACCGCCACAGCAACAAATTGGGCTAATCCAATATGAATTCTCGACTTCAATCAGATTCGTCACCGCATGAAAATCTGAATCCAAAACCAATCAATAAAATGACCTTGCATATTGTGTTTGCTATCGCACTTGCACACTGTTTGAATGATTTAATTCAAGCGTCTCTACCTGCCATTTATCCGTTATTAAAAGCTAATTTTGCACTTAGTTTTACTCAGATTGGACTGATATCACTGGTTTATCAAATTACTGCATCTCTCTTACAACCTTGGGTCGGATTTTATACAGACAAATATCCTAGACCTTATTTACTTCCTATTGGCATGAGCATCACACTGATTGGAATTTGTGTACTGGCCTTCTCGGTCAGCTTTACAATGTTATTGGTGGCCGCTGCATTGATCGGAGTAGGCTCATCTACATTTCCCTAATATTAAGTAACCTGAATCGCGGATAAGAAACTGACTTGAAAAATAAGAGGACTAGAGCCATCAGTTGAGTTACCACACCTAACTCACAACTCTAGTCCCGATGTTTAATAGTACCGAATTATTCTGCGTAATTGATGATTTCTTTCTTAAATTTGAAGCAACGTATTGGAAATTTCTTAAGCAAAGCCGTCGTTTCTCAAGAGTTTGAACAGCTCACTTGAGTATCTCAGAAATCACCTTTATTGCTATCTGGTATAAATGTTCTCATTTCAACAATTTCAAAGCATTTTTCACATGGTTGAAACACGATAAAAGTCATTTATTTAAAAGCTTACCCTGTTACCAACGAATGATTTATCTGATCAATATACATCAATTGGCATTACATGCTTTACATGTAGCTTTAACGAAAGGTCAAAGCAGCCAATATTTATGGCTTGATTCAACAACGCTACCAGTCTGTAAAAATCAGCGGATTCAACGCCATAAATCTCTAGCCAAAATTGCATCTCGTGGTAAAAGTTCGATGGGGTGGTTCTATGGCTGTAAATTACATATCGCGATGAATCAATGTGGTGAAATCGCTTGCTCTGCTTTATCTAATGGCATGTGGCTGACATCAAAATGGTTGAGCATTTGGTTAAAGGTATAGAAGCAAAACTGTACGCAGATCGTGGCTATATCAGTCAGGACTTAAAAAGCAGATTAAAAGATCAAGGTATTGATTTGATTACCTATCATCGAAAGAACATGCGATCTGTTCAGCTCAGTGCCCCAGATGAATACCACTTAAAACAGCGCAATCAAATAGAAACGTTATTCAGTTTATTGAAAGGTCAATACAATTTAGTAACAAGCAAAGCACGTATACAGGCAACTGAATAAGTTTATCTAGGTAGTCGGTTATATGCCTTTCATCGATTCCGTTAAAATGATCTTTAACAGCAAATCTCACCATTTCTTCGTCAGCGGCTATAACAAACGCTATATTCTTCATAAATAGAAATAGTCTTAATGATTCCAGTGTCTCAATTGTCTGTTTTGGAAGACATCGATCTGAATTATCAACAAAAACAATAACTTTTTTGTTTAAAGATTCCAATAAATCCTCAAATTCATTTTTTAATGCTGTAATCTCTTTTGGTGCTGAACTTTTTTCCTCGTTAAGAATATCTTTTAAGCTTTCTTTCCCTTTATTAATAGCTTCAGTAACGTGTTGTGCATCTTCTTCCCCAGCACTACCATTGATTCCATTGCCAATAGAGTCAAGCTTTTGAAAGTAGACCAAATGTGAGAACACCAAAAGCTAAAGCAGTACCTTCAGCTACCCAACCTAGAGCTCTCAATTTATTGATTCTTTTTCCTATGCTTAATGCTTTTTCGTATAATTTTTCGTCTTGCTTTACTAATTTAGAAATTTCAGTATTAATAACTTCTAATAGTGACGCTTTAGCATCATCAAAACCCTGATACAACTAAGCATCAAATCTAATAATTATATAATCATCATTGTTTTCCATATGTTCAAGATTTTTTTCAATTAGATTTAAGATCGTAGATTTACCAGTTCCCCATGACCCAAATACGCCTATTGAAATAGACAACATCTGAGGATTCTGAAGCACATTGATAATAATTTCTGATGCTTCAGAATAGTTTAAAAAATCTATCTTTGATTCTACATCGGACCACATAAAAACCACCGAAAAATTTATATTTTTTAGAAATTTACTTTGTTTTTTTGAATTTTAGATACTATCGATTATCCATTTAATGAAATTTAGATGTATCTGATTTGTGACTAGTAGCCCTCTTGCGAAAGTAAAAACTACCTCCATATAAATGTCATGAGATATCAGAATTAAACCTTTTTTCAGATTCTGAATTCAAACGCCTGGTTGGCGTACCTCGACAGGTCTTTACTGAAATGCTAGATGTTTTAGTAAAACCAGAATCACTCAAAAAGAAATCAGGTCGTCCTCATACTTTAGATTTAGAGGATCAATTGTTATTAACACTCAACTACTAGATCTCTTTCATAAATCAAAAAGTGACCATTCTTTTGGTCAATATTTGCACTCCGGATTTCTTGGCATTGGTGCATAATCTACGGATGAAATACATCGATTCAAAAAAGCTTTCTGATTCTCAGTTCAAGCGATATACAGGCATCTCATGGTCAACCTTCTATTCAATGGTTGAGCAATTGAAAATGAATATCCCTGCCAAGGGCAGACCACCCAAGTTAAGCTTGGAAGATCAGGTTCTGCTCTGTCTGAGTTATTGGCGGGAATACCGAACTTTATTTCACGTTGCGACGAGTTATGGGGTTTCAGAGCCGACAGCTTCAAGAATTGTGCGTCATGTTGAAGAATGCCTGATTCAGTCTAAATTGTTTAATTTACCCAAAGCTTTACCCGAAGGCGGAGGCATTGACTGGAATGTTGTGATCGTGGATGCCACAAAAATTCCAATACAAAGACCCAAAAAAACAGAAGAAAAGCTATAGCGGTAAGAAAAAGACGCACACCTATAAAGTACAGGCCATAATTCACTATAAAACTCAGCAAATTCTGAGTTTGTGTAGCAGTCGCAGTACAGTACATGATTTCGAGCTATTCAAACGAAATTTAAAGCAGATACCTTTAGGGGCTTTCATCCTTGCAGATAAAGGCTATCAAGGGATTTATACTGTGTATTCTAATAGCCTGTTGCCGTTCAAAGCCAAAAGGCGCTGTAAACTGGATCCTGAACTCAAACGTTATAATCGTGAAATCAATAAAAGAAGAATCGGAATTGAGCCTGTATTCGGCAGTTTAAAAAAGTTTAAGATTCTTTCGGAACGTTATCGAAACCGAGGCAAAAGATTGGGCTTGAGATTCAATTTAATTGCTGGAATTTATAACTTTGAGCTGAGTAAAAAATGATTTATGAAAGAAGTCTACCTAATAAACTATATTAAATGATTAGCTGTTTTTACTTAAGTTGCTCACCCATTCTCATAAAAGTGACCATCAATTTCAGATCGCAAACTTTTATCTTTGAAGTGTTCTTTTTACTAGCATGGTAGGTTTAAACCATCCGCATGCACTTCATCTGCTAACGGTGTATCTTCGATATAAAGATATCTTTTGTTTAGCAGTCTACAAATGCAATGAAATTAACTAAAAAAGATTTCATCTATGATTTTTTACTATCCTATTGGCATCGTAGTCAGTCTGTGGCGCGTGTACGTTTGGGTGAGCAAAATTTAGCCCTAAATAAAGAAAATTCCATTTTTGGAAGCGCTAGCTTTATTTTAAAATCGCAAAACAACAAGACCTACACAGTCTTATAGATCAAATGAAAAAGGAAAAGCGAACTGAGAGTAATAAGATTCGTTTCTTGATCGTGAGCGACTTTAAAATACTTTTAGCAATCGATACAAAAACACAAGATACAGTGGATGTTCCATTTAATGATTTGGCCAAGAAATTCAATTTTTTTTACCTTGGGCTGGTATTGAAAAAGCAGTTTACCAAGGTGAAAACCCTGCTGACGTTAAAGTTGCTGAAAAATTAGCAGAACTCTTTGATGAAATTAAAACTGATAATTTTGATGAAGATGCACTGAATAATAATGCAAGCTCGTGCTTATGAAGCTCGTAATTCTTAGTATCTATTCCTTAAAGCTCCACCTGCTTCATGTAAGTCTCGTACTTTAATATTTTTGGCACTTGATAAACCGCACAATCAATACATTTAAAAAGTCATTATTGCTGTGCCTCAGCGTTCAATTGGTGGTTCATTTACGAGTACAAAACTCACAGAAAATGGTTTCTTTACGGATTGGGGTATTAAGCCTGAAAATAATTTATGTACTGTGGGTGGTGATAAAAGCAACGTAAAAGCAGTTAAACATTTTATGGATAGTTCTGATCAAATCTTAATGTGTACTCATGCAACATTAAGATTTGCTTTTGAAGAGCTAGAAGATATTGTATTTGATAATACCTTAGTTGCAATTGATGAATTCCATCATGTATCAGCAGATGCTGATACTATTTTGGGTACTGTCGTCATTTCCAAAGAACTGTGTGAAAAATTTACTAGCCTCTGATATTTTCCTGGTTTATAAAATCATAAACTCTTAATACTGAATATAGTGAATTTTGAGCAATACATTCATCATACCCAAAAACCACAAATCTATTAATAAGTCCCTCTAATATATTAAAAATAATATTAGTCAAAAATCGACTCTCCTTGATTTCGAGTAGATTTCCATTAATAAAATGTTCCAACCAAAATTTATGTTGCATCGCAATGTTTACAGCTTCTTGGTTTTCTTGGGGCATATCTACAGCAATCTTAACAAACATACATCCATGATAATCAGTAGATTTAAACCAATTAAAATGCCATTGGAATAAGCTTGTTATTTTACCTCTCACAGATTGGTCACCGTTGGCAACGAATTCGGTCAAAGAAGATCTGAAGCGATCATCACGCTTTTTTAAAACCTCAGTGATTAAGCACTGTTTGGATTTAAAATGAGTGTACATAGTCGTTTTGGATGAGCCAGATATGTCACGGATCAAATCAACACCAACAGCTGTATAGCCATGCTCATTGAATAACTTCTCTGCGACGTCCAATATTTTCTCAGAAGATCTAGTCATAAAACAATACAGACCTGTACAATTATTAAAAGTTATGTCTATTATATACTCTCACATCCAAAGGAGGGTGAATTTGTGAAAAGATTACTTGTCGGAAATGAAAATTTAGCTCCAAAACCACCTAAAAATGAAGTTTTGAAAGGTTTAGTCGGTGGAACACTTGGAATAATGATACTGCTCTTATTGTCAGAATATTCTCAACATGTTTGGATTATGGCTCCATTTGGCGCTACATGCGTTTTATTATTTGCAGCGTCAGCATCGCCGCTAGCACAACCTAGAAACGTAATTTTTGGTCATCTAATTACAGCATTTGTTGGAATACTATTTTTAAAATTATTTATTATCAATATTTTAACGATATCTTTAGCGGTTGGATTAGGCATCGCCTTAATGCAACTAGGTAGAGCAATTCACCCCCCAGCTGGCGCTAATCCTTTAGTAATTCTATTAACAGCGAGTACCGTACATTACGGATGGCACTTTCTGATTACACCAGTATTAGTAGGTTCAATTTCATTGGTTCTTGTAGCTGTATTAGTAAATTATATTTTTGATGGAAAAAAATGGCCCAATTATTGGCTCGCTGTAATAAAAACGAAATAAAAACAGAGCAAACTAAATGTACAGACTTGTACAGAAAAGAAAAATGCCTCTTATAGCGATATCAAGAAACAAAAAGGGCTTAGCTCATTTAGATGAGCAAGCCCTTTCAAAAGAACTGATCACGGTCACACATAAAAGCTTATCAAAAAGCCTTAATCAGACCGTCATTAACTTTCTAAATTTAGATTCTTGTCATGGCAATAACGGCGCTATCGATGCGTCATATCTAAGTGTTGACATTAAAATCACCAAAAATACGAATTCTGAATCGGAGAAAGGCGATTGGATTAAGTGTGTCTGGGAAATATTAAGAAAATATATTCCAAATATTGAAAAGAACATCAATTACATCTCTATCACTGAAGTAGAGAGTAATGCATGGGGTTACAACGGCTTAACACAATTAAAAAGAGCAACAACTGGAGATAAAAAATGAATTTTCCATGCCCACCACAGACAATGACACAACAATAGATTTCAATTTTGGTCGTGATATTCCTGTTCCTGAAGATTTTGAGTTTGAACCGTATCAATTGGGCATACGTGAAGGTGTCGATATTTGCGTTCTATTTTCAGAAAACGTGGGTGATAAGACAGGGGCAGATCTTGCATTTTTAAAATATCAGCCCGGTGCCTATGTACCTGGCCATGTACACATTGGTTATGAAACTGTTTTGGTTTTACAAGGTCAATATATAGAAAACGGAGTTGAATATCGTCCCGGATCTTTTATTGTTCGAGCGCCCGGTACATGTCATAGCATGGCATCACAAGAAGGCTGTCTAATTCTTGCTTCTCGTTATAAACCAGTACAACAACTGCCAAACTAAGCGAATTATGAAAATAATATCAAAAGAACACTTCGTTAAATTAGTGCAGCCTGAATCCACATTATTGATTGGTGGGTTTGGCTGTTGCGGTTCACCAGATTTTCTTTTAAGAGCCATCAAAGAATCATATTTGCAATTCGATACACCTCATTCTTTGAACCTTATGTTTATTTCTGCAGTAGGTGATAAAGATCTAAAGGGTATTAACTACATTGCTATTGAGGGATTAATCAAATCTACGGTAGGTGGGTTCTATGGATTTTGTCCAAGACTTTCAACTCTTATTGATAAGAAGTTGATAGAAGCACACAACTGGCCCCTTGGTATATTTCCTCGTTATTTTTCAGAAATTAGCTATGGATCTAATGGATTAAATTCGAGAGTAGGTTTGGGAAGCTTTGTTGATCCCAACCTTTCAGGCGGTGTAATCAATAACACAGCTGAATCATTGCTTAAAGCTGTAATGATCAATAACGAAGAACATATTCACTACCCAAAACTAGATGTTGATTTCTTTATATTTCGTGCAAGCGAGGCAGACGTAGAAGGAAACATATCTATGTCTAAAGAGTCGGCTAGTTTTACCAGTATGGAGCAAATTCTTGCGACAAAACGATTGGGTGGAAAGGTTGTTGTTGAAGTCGCAAAGATTTCAGAAAAAGCCTCAGTTCAAGATGTAAGTATTCCTTCAGGATTAATTGATTACATCATCGTAAACAACGAAGAAATTACATATCCAACCTATGGGCATAGTGATGATCTTAATAAGTTAAATATTCCCATAAGTGAAAACCGTCTTGATATAGCTCGTACAGCCTATGAAGTATTTGATCAGAGTGGATCGACAGTTAATTTTGGTATTGGCATCTCGGCATTAATACCAAGAGTCGCTAAATTCGGTGAATCACATATTAGTGTTGAATCAGGACTTATTAGTGGACTTCCATTAGAAGGTCTTTCATTCGGGCATGTAGAAAATCCTCTTATAGAACTATCTCAACTGAACTTGTTCTCAATGTATGAAGCACAAGGAATTGATACGACATTTCTTGGTTTTGTAGAAATTGACAAACAAGGTCGTGTAAACGCGAGTCGTATTGGTAATTCATGGACTGGGATAGGTGGCTTTTTGAATATTGCATATTCAGCAAAAGTCATCGTTTTTTGCGGAATTTTAGGGACCCGTAAAAGTTCGTAGATAAAGTAAATGAAATAACTATGGACTTAAACCATGAAATATTTTCAAAGAAAGAAATATATCTCGCTTGTGAAATAGGTACCTTTGTATATGCAAACGGCAGATTCAAGCCGTTAAATATCAAAGATGAAAAGCTACTTCAAGAACATAACAATTTTTTTAACCTAAATATTAATAATTACGAATTAAAGGTCAATTGAAATGAAAAAAGTAATTAATGACATTATCGTAGTAGGTGCAGGGGCATCAAGTTTAAGTTTTTTACATTCCCTTGTTAATAAGGTAAAACCAAATGAACATTTCAACATAATTGTTATAGATAAAGACCGTGATTATGGTTGTGGCAATGCATATAAAGATGATGTATCGACAAATTTATTAAATACAAAAGCTGGTTATATCACGATTGATAAAGAACAAAAGGGCGATTTTTTTAACTGGCTAAAAAAAAATGAAAGTAATTGGCGATCTGAATTTTCTGACTTAGAGATTACCGTAGATTCATATTTACCAAGACCATTATTTGGCGCATACATGCGTGATAAGTTTGATACGTTGATCAAAGATTCTCTTGCAAAAAATGTCAGAATCTCAACGGTTAAAGGTGAAGTCGTAAATGTACAAAAGATCTCTAACCTTAAATATACAACCCATCTATCTTGTGGTTTAAAACTTGAATCAAATGTCGTGATATTAGCGACAGGTACGAGTTTTTTAACCAAAGATGTATGTAAGCTCAATGATAATATTTTCAATTCGCCGTATCCGCTGAAGAAACGTATTGGTCAGATTGATCAAAATGATTCAGTACTAATTATCGGTGCAAGGTTAAGTGCTATTGATACGATTGTGGCCCTTAAAGATAATGGTCATAAAGGCAAAATTACGGTTCACTCAAGAAGCAGTACTTTCCCTTGTGTCCGTGGTACACAGGATAGATATTTGAACCAATTTTTGAATATTAATTACATTGAACAGAACAATATCAAAATCAACATTGAAAACCTAAAGGCATTATTCGATAAGGAAATGGCGAATTACCTTAAAGAAAACTCAAATGTTGAATTAGCCAATGAATCATTTGCAATTAAAAATTGTGTAGTAGGCAGCTTCAAGGAATATTTGCTGAATGAATTAGAGATGGCATCTAAACCACGACCATGGCAAGCAATCCTATACGATACGAATTTAATTTTGAGTTATATCTGGAATTTACTTGCAGATGATGAACGTAAGTTATTTATGAAATCACATCTAAGCCATGCAATGGCTATGCGTGTATCTATTCCAGAACTCAATGCAAGAAAGCTTGTTAATTACATTGATGAAGGAAACCTAGAATTTATCTCTGGTAGTTGTGTAGTAGAAACATCAGCTGCGAATGAAATCAAATGTACACTCAATGGAAATGAACAGGTATACGATAAAGTAATTTATGCAACAGGATCTCCAAGAGATTTAACACATTCAGATTCAATTTTATTTAGAAACTTGAATGATAGTGAAATCATAGGGAATAATGAATACGGTGGAATTTCTGTATGCAAAAATACATTCCAGGTCCTTACTAATAACGGACACGTTAATGAAGGATTATTTGCTTTAGGCGAAATCACCAATGGCACACATTTATTCAATAGCGCATTAGACATCATTGTTAGCCATAGTTCGAAATGTAGTGAATTAGTACTTAGTAAAATTAGTGCTTAGTCATACATAGATGGAAGATTGGCTAAACTTAATTATTGTTTTTTTGGGAAGCTCTTTGGCTTGTTTTGTACAAAGATATGTTGGCTTTGCTTATGGTCTAATTTCCCTAACAATCTGGATTAGCTTTATAGAAATTCATACAGCTATATTGCTATCCTTGGTTGGAGCGTTCTTAGGTCAATGTGTAAATTTCAAAAACAATAGAAACATGGAAATTAAATCAGCCAGATTTTTCTTACTGGGTGGCATTCTTGGAATGCTGCTTAGTTTTTATTTTCTCTCTGATATAGATCTAACGGATGTAAAAACTGGCTTGGGGACTTTAATGGTTCTTTTCTTTCTACTAAATATTTTTTTATATAGAACCTATCTAAAGTATAAAGAGAATAAATTTGCCGAATTATTAGTGGGTAGTATCGGTGGAGGAATGGGTATATTAGGTGCAGGTTTTGGAATGGTTCCTTCTGTATGGTGTACTCTCAATAATTACAGTAAAGAGTCATATTTCAGTATAATGATTTTTTTCAATATGATAATTATTTTTTTATCTTCTCTATTTCATTTAAGCCATTTTCAGATTGAAATAAACTATTTATATTTCGCAGTACTAATCTTCTCCATCTATACCTCCAATTTATTGTTCAAACATAAAAAATTTAGAATTAATTTCTCCACTGTTCGAGTAGTGGTTAATTTTATTGTCCTTTTACAAGGTTTAATTCTAATTTATCACAGTCTTATAGTTAATTAGCAATGGATTTAAATTTTTGGTAGTGCTAAATACCAACGTGTAATAATTCATTTATATATTTTAATATCAATAACTTATTATTTTTATCACGTCGTATTCATGCACTACCAAATTTTTATACCAATAGTGCTTTGAGGTATCAGGAATATATTAAGAATTTATTTTCGAATAAATTTTATATTTTATTAATGGTTTTCTGGTTAGGTTTTAAAACAGGAATTCTAGTTTTATAACGTATTTATTTTAGGAGGATATTGACCAAATTATAATATATATTAGACCTCTTTCATAAATCAAAAAACAACCATCCTTTTGATTAATATTTGTACTCCAAATTTTTAAGCATTCGTGCATAATCTGCGGATGAAATCCATCGATTCGAAGAAGCTTTCTGATCCTCAGTTCAAGCGATATACAGGCATCTCATGGTCAACCTTCTATTTAATAGTTGAGCAATTGAAAATGCACGTCCCTACCAAAGGCAGACCGCCCAATTTAAACCTAGAAGATCAAGTTCTGCTTTGCTTAAGTTATTGGCGGGAATACCGAACTTTGTTTCACGTTGCGACGAGTTACGGAGTTTCAGAGCTGACAGCTTCAAGAATTGCACGTCATATTGAAGACTGCCTGACTCAGTCTAAGCTGTTTAATTTACCCAAAGATTTATCCGAAGGCGAAGATATTGACTGGAATGTTGTGATCATGGATGCCACAGAAATTCCAATACAAAGGCCCAAAAAAACAGAAGAAAAGCTATAGCGGTAAGAAAAAGACGCACACCCTTAAAGTACAGGCGATAATTCACTATAAAACTCAGCAAATTCTGAGTTTATGTAGCAGTCGTGGTGCAGTGGATGATTTAGAGCTACTCAAACGAAATTTAAATCAGATAACTTTGGGGGCTTTTATCCTTGCAAATAAAGGCCAACAGGGGATTTACAATGTATCTGCTCATAGTCTGTTGCCTTTAAAAGCGAAGAAAGGATGTAAATTAGATCCTGAACTCAAATGCTATAATCGTGAAATTAATAGAAGAAGAATCGGAATTGAGCATGTATTCGGCTGTTTAAAAAAATTCAAGATCTTTTCGGAACGTTATCGAAACCGAGGCAAAAGACTCGGTTTGAGATTCAATTTAATTGCTAGAATTTACAACATTGAATTGAGCAAAAAATGATTTATGAAAGAGCTCTAATATAGTTTAATTGATGAAAGATAAAGATTTCTTTGATGCGCAATAGTTATATTTTTTAAATCATGTTTAGTTTCAAGAAAGTGTTCGATTTCTATTTTTTTATTTTGAAAAATAATGATTGATATTTTCTAATTGCATCATACTTTCTCATACTTCTAGTTACATTAAGAATTCCCATATTATAATATCTATACTTTATCAAAATTTAAAGTTATCAAAAATAATATTAATATTTTGATATATATGATTAAATATTGATTTTTATTTTATTGGTATTAGGGAAACTTGCATTTCACCCTGAAGCATCTCGTGTTGCACGGGTAGTGTTTAAGTATGACGTGTTAACCACTTATCTTTCATGTCTTAATTGTATTTTAATAAAAACATATGCAAGACAGCTTCATGATTTGCTTTTTTCTTCGAAAAGCTTAAAGTTTTCCGTGTAAAACGTCCCAAGCGATTTCTTAATGTGGCATTAAACCGCTCAACATGGTTCGTTAAACCTGTATGTTTACCTACAGAGCGATGGGTACTAGGATCAAACACCTCAGCATAACTTGGCCAATAATCACTACATGTTGCTAAATTAAAGTAGGCTGTGGGAATACGGCAACGTAAATCTGTACACGTTTTATCATTGCGCCGACCACATACATAAGCGATGACCTGACGTGTACGACGGCATAGTGCAATCCAACTCCAAACCTTATGACGACGAGCTTTTACAAAGCTCCACAGTTCATCCAGTTCTAGAACATCTGTTGGATGAGCATCAAGTAATTCGTCACTCAATTTCCTGTTGTTTACTTTTTTCTATCCATCCCATGAGCGTTTGAGGTGCAACACCAAATAGACGCTGCATGCCTCTTAAACTGCCTCGTTCAAGATAAGTATTGATGATGAGTTCTTTTTGCTCTTCGGTATATTTGATTTTAGGTTTGAGCACACTTGATCGACCGCAATCTTTACATCTGAACTGCGCATTCCCGCTTTTATTATGCCCATTCTTATAAATATTTGCTGATTGGCAACGAGTACATAAGTAGCTTATCGTTTCTATGATCATGTTTAAGGTCTATTACTCAGGTATTTTTAAGTCTATTCTAGATTAAAACACGTTGTTTTTGAACACTACCGTTGCACGTATGGCCTCTGGAGGGAGATTTGGTACAGCACAGTCGGCCTTCTAAGTCGGAGGGAATAGTGGTTCTGCTATCGGGCCATTATTAGCGGCCGCCATTATCGTACCCAATGGTCAAGCATCTGCAGCATGGTTCATGGTGGTCGCCATCTTCGCTATTTTCGTCTTATTCAAAATTAGTCGCTGGACTGTGAGTTTTGCACTTTCTTCCCAAGGAAAACCCATTCAAATGACTCAAGCAAAACTGAGTAAATCAACTTTGACTCGTGCTTTGGTCATTATCTGCTTTTTGATGTTTGCTAAATTCACTTATATTTCAAGTATAAGTAATTATTATATTTTCTATTTAATTGATAAGTTTCATATCTCTATTCAACAAGCTCAACTGTATTTATTTGCATTTTTAGCTGCCGTTGCTTTTGGTACTTTTGTAGGGGGTCCTGTTGGAGACAAAATAGGACGTAAAGCAGTCATTTGGATTTCATTTCTGGGCATGGCTCCTTTTGCTTTGTTGATGCCTTATGCCAATTTATTCTGGACCTGTGTCTTTGCGATTTTAGCTGGGTTGATCATGTCATCTGCTTTTGCTGCCATGGTGGTTTATGCGCAAGAAGCAGTGCCAGGACGAGTGGGCATGATTTCTGGATTAATGTTCGGTTTAATGTTTGGCGTCAGTGGTATTGCGGCAGCAGCATTAGGCTCCGCTGCTGATCATCAGAGAATTGCATGGGTCTTTAGTTTTGCTTCATACTTACCCTTACTTGGGGTTTTGACCATGTTGTTACCAAATCTACGCACACACAAAAATTAAGTTATCATTCAAAAATATATGCAGAAAAAGCTCACGTGATGTGAGCTTTTTATTGCAAAAATATTAAGCGTAAAAACTTGGATCAGGTACTTTTCCAGTTAATACCCACTCCCCCACTTCTTGATATTTATAATCAATCGGGTCATGCAACGTTTGGGTACGCACGTTACGCCAGAATCGATCGAGATTTAATTGCGCTGTGGTAGCACGTGCACCCATGACCTGAAAAATATTTTGGGTAATGAACAGTGACGTATTTGTTGCAGCAATCTTGGCGGTCGCAATAGCAATCGAGACTTCTCCACGCTGGTCTGCATCTAAACCTTCCCCAATATCCCACGCCTTTTGAAGTATTTCCACTGCTTTCTGCGCCAGCAAACGGACACTTTCGAGTTGCACATAAAATTCTGCAAAATGCTTTTGAGTAAAGGGATCATTGACTGCATTGTCAGCCAAAGATTTTGACCATGCTTTTTGAGTTTGTACCGCTTGTCGGGCTGTCTCAAAGGCGCCTTCAGCTACCCCTAAAAACAAATGTACAAAAATCAGTTGTGCAATCAAAGGTCTTAAACTCGAATACGGCGTGCTTAAAGGGCCTGGATTTAAGAGCAGTTCATTTTGATGAATTTTGACCTGTTCAAAATGACTGCTTCCACTGTCGGTTTGGCGTTGTCCCATATTGTTCCAATCGCCTAAAAAGCTCACCCCCTCTCGTGCGGTTGGAATCACCCCAATCAGTAATTGGTTAGCCGCATTAAAACCAGAACACAGCAAGATATCTGAATCAATTGAACCAGAACAGAAGCTTTTATCGCCATGGAAAATGTATTCATGTTCAGAAATTTGGGTCGCTGTCGTTCTTTTATCTAAAGGGTTTAAGGTATTTCCCCAAAATAAGTTCTGTTGAGCAGTCTGCTTAAACCATTCTTGGTATTGTTCTGGTTGAGCAAATAGTTGCACGGTCGCAATGAGTAAATGATGAAACCCATAAACATGCGCAAGTGAACTATCCACTTGAGCAAGCGTTTGAATGGTTTTAAAAATGGTCGCCCAATCTGCACCCTGACCGCCAAATTCGACCGGAATTGAAAGTCCCAATAAGCCACTTTGACGAATTAGGTCGCGTTCACGTTTGGGATTTCCGCCTTGCTTATCTCGTTCAGCGGCAGTGTCCGCAAAAATCTGTGCGAGTTGTTTTGCAATATCCAGCGGTGTGTGCAGGGTCTTTTTTGGGGAAACATTCATGATACTGAACCATTTTACAGATGCGAAAAAGCTTAGCAGATTCAGGCAATACGCCTTAGCAAAATGCCTGCTGTACTTATGCCAAAATTAAAAATACCGCTAGCCCATCTAGCGGTATGCGAGTAAAGCGCGCATGCGATCTAAGGGTGCTGTGATTTAACCTCAGCAATCAGTTGATCGACCACTTGTGGATCTGCCAAAGTCGAGGTATCGCCAAGACTGTCTAACTCATTCGCGGCAATTTTTCTTAAAATACGGCGCATGATTTTACCAGAGCGGGTTTTGGGTAATGCAGGCGCCCAATAGATCGCGTCGGGCGTCGCCACAGGCCCAAGCACTTTACGCACCCACCCCACAAGTTCTTTGCGAAGTTCTTCTGACTCTAGAGTATCCGCTTGCAGCGTCACATAGGCTGCCACGCCTTGCCCTTTGATGTCATGTGGCATACCGACCACTGCCGCTTCAGCAACATGCTCATGCGCCACCAATGCGCTCTCAATTTCAGCTGTACCCAAGCGATGTCCTGAAACATTTAAGACATCATCAACACGACCTGTAATCCAGTAATAGCCATCTTTATCACGACGTGCCCCGTCGCCTGTGAAATAACTGCCCGGATAAGTTGCAAAATATGCTTCTATAAAACGTTCAGGATCTCCCCAAATGGTGCGCATTTGACCTGGCCAAGAGTCTTTAATCACCAGATTCCCTTCTGCTTCACCTTCGAGTTCTTGACCTTCAGCATCGACCAATGCCGGCTGCACGCCAAAGAAAGGACGTGTGGCAGAACCTGGTTTTAACGCCGTGGCACCCGGCAGCGGTGTAATCATGAAGCCCCCAGTTTCTGTTTGCCACCAAGTGTCGACAATAGGACAACGACTTTCACCGACAACACTGTAATACCAGTTCCAAGCTTCAGGATTAATCGGCTCTCCTACTGACCCTAATAGACGTAAACTGCTTCGGTCACTTTCACGAATGAAGGCATCGCCCTCACGCATCATGGCGCGGATGGCAGTCGGCGCAGTATATAAAATCGTGACGTTGTGCTTATCGACAATATGCCCTGTACGTGCCCACGTTGGATACTGAGGTACACCCTCAAACATCAGCGTAGTCGTGCCGTTAGATAGTGGACCATACAACACATATGAATGCCCTGTAATCCAACCCACATCTGCGGTACACCAAAAAACATCATCCTGCTTTAAGTCAAACACTTCACGAAAGGAAGTATTTACAAACGTTAAATATCCGCCCGTGGTATGCAGGACGCCTTTGGGTTTCCCCGTTGAACCAGAGGTGTACAAAATGAAAAGTGGATCTTCGGCCTTCATCGGCTCAGGTGGACAAATGTCGTTCACAGACATAATTTCCATGTGATACCACAAATCACGATTTTCCTTCATCGTGATTGGATTACCTGTGCGATGCACCACAATCACATGACTGACTGAATCTGTTCCCTCTAAAGCCAGTGCTGCATCAACATTTTCTTTCAGTGGAATGGGCTTGCCACCGCGCATGCCTGAGTCTGCGGTAATAATGACTTTGGCTTGGCTGTCATCAATACGACTGGCCAATGAGTCAGGAGAGAACCCGCCAAAGACCACACAGTGCACAGCACCTATACGTGTACATGCCAGCATCGCAATCGCAGCTTCCGGCACCATTGGCATATACAGCACCACACGGTCACCTTTGGTCACGCCGCGCTTTTTGAGCACGTTAGCGAAACGGCAGACCTCATCATGCAACTCTTCAAATGAAATAATTTTGTGTCGAGAGGGATGATCCCCTTCCCAAATAATCGCAGGCTTGTGCGGATGTTCCTTTAAATGACGATCTAAACAGTTTTCACTGACATTTAACTCACCATCTGCAAACCATTCAACCTTGTATTGATCTGGACTGAAATTGGTATTTTTGACTTGCGTGAAAGGTTTAATCCAATCAAGTTTTTTGGCAGCTTCCGCCCAAAACTCATCAGGATTTTCAATCGACTGTTGATAGCGTTCAAAATATTGTTCTTCACTGGTACGTGCGGTTTTTTTAAAGTGCTCTGGAACAGGATAAAGTTCATTCATGATTCACATCCTTGAGTTATGTATCTCATCTCGAGATTTGTACAGACCCTATTGATCATTTTTTATCTTATATGCTCAGTATGACTATACTTTAAAAATGCAAACAATCATGCTTTGGTCGTAGATTATTGATTCATTTATATACACTTTTAAAATAGATCGCACGCATTCAGAATAAAACTGAGATGTTATTTTTTGCATTGATCGTGCAAGGCTATCGTTAGATCATCTAATGTTTTATGCACATCAGGATTGTCTAAAATCTACATTTTTCACTTATTTTGTTGGCATTTCATACCATTTTGCATAATGTGGTGATCTTGTCTTTTTATCGCTCAATACGGAAATACTGCGAAACCTGTGTATCGTTTTATCTCTGCAACGGACTCGATCAAATCAGTTTAAGCATTAACATGAAATATGCAGAGTGAATACGTCAAATCTTTTAATTTTTGTGTATTTTCAGGCAAAATAGCACAATTCTTTAGATTCGGAACGCTCGTGGCTGAACAACAAAATACCTTAAGTGATGTCACACAAGGTACCACTCAAATTTTGCATGAGGCATCGGAAAAGACTGCACAAACTGTGCTTGCGCATACTTCAAAATATAACGATGCCTATAGCACCATCGATAAAATTATGGATGGTTTCTGGGAACGTATTCCCTATATCTGTATTGCACTGGTGGTATTTACTATTTTTTGGCTATTGTCCAAAGTTTTCAAATTTTTCGTGCGCAAAACATTGTCTGATCGTACCTATACCCGTCAAAACTTGGTGTTGGTGTTAAATCGCGTCGGTGCTTCAGCCATTATTTTCTTTGGTTTTCTGATTGCCATGGTCATTGCCATTCCAGGCTTTACACCCGGCCAACTCATGAGTGCTTTGGGTATCGGCTCGGTGGCGATTGGTTTTGCATTTAAAGATATTTTCCAAAACTTGTTGTCTGGCGTTTTGATCTTACTCAGTGAACCCTTCAAAATTGGCGATGATATTATTGTCTCAGGCATGGAAGGTACGGTTGAAGATATTCAAATTCGTGCGACTTACTTACGCTCACCTGACGGGCGTCGCATCGTGATTCCAAATGCTACGGTGTATACCAGTGCAGTAACCGTCAATACAGCCTATAAACGTCGACGCTGTGAATTTATTGTGGGAATTGGCTATGAAGATGACGTGCAAAAAGCCAAAGAAATCGTGTTAGATATTTTAGATCGTGACAGCAGCATTTTGAGTCAGCCAGGTTTTAGTGTGAACGTCGCAGCATTGGCAGACTTTTCAGTCCATCTCAAAGTTCAGTGGTGGGTGGATACGGGCGAAACTGGCACTTCAAATTCGATCAGTTCGATACAAGAAAAAGTCATTCATGCTTTTGCGGAAAATGATGTCTCGATTCCTTATCCAGTTCAAGAAGTGAAAGTTTACCGCGGTGACCCTTCTGTGCAAGAGGAAGAGTCTGCGCGTGCAAAAATTCTAAATTAAAAAGTATAAATTAATGTACTGA
The DNA here is from genome assembly GCF_001612555.1 of Acinetobacter sp. TGL-Y2. Lineage (NCBI taxonomy): Bacteria > Pseudomonadati > Pseudomonadota > Gammaproteobacteria > Moraxellales > Moraxellaceae > Acinetobacter > Acinetobacter sp. TGL-Y2. The sequence goes on from NZ_CP015110.1 coordinate 3,180,189, forward strand.
ACAGCTTAAATGTTTGAACTAAATAATCTGCCCAATACATAGGGAATCACAGTCTCAGTTCGAATAATACGGTTGCCCAGACTCAGTGCTTGGCAGCCGTTTTTGATGAGCAGATCAACTTCAAAAGGAATAAAGCCACCTTCTGGACCAATCACAATGGTACATGCATGATCAATGGCATAAGGCATATTGGATTCAACATAAGGATGTGCCACATAACAAGGGGTATCCACAGTAATCAGCGTAGGTAATACATCTTCGACAAAGGGTTTAAAGCGTTTGAATATTTCAATTTGAGGCGCCACAGTGTCGCCCGCTTGCTCCAAACCTAAATCTATAAAATGATCTAACTGCTGTAAAAATGGCGTCTGCCAATAGCTTTTATCGACCCGATAACTGTGCAATAAAATGATCTTTTCGACCCCCAAAGTCACACTATCTTGAATTAAACGGCGTAAAACTTTGGGCCTTGGCATGGCTAAAATAAGGGTAACTGGTAGCTTTTTCGGGATCACTTCTTCATACAAAGCTTTGACACGAATCGCTTGCTCAGACACATCTACCACTTCGGTGAGATATCTTTTTCCTGCTTTGATACCCACTTTTAGCGTATCCCCCACTTTGACATCGACATGGGTTTTTAAATGCTCAAGCTGACGTTTTGAGGTAATCGACCAAAGTTCAGATTCAGTTTGGCGTGGATCAAGCAGGACGATATTCATAAAATCCAAAATAAAAAAATACTGAATAAAGATAGGCGATGGGTGACAAGGGTGGCGTCAGTTTCTCTATGCTATAGAACATCGTAGCGGATAGAAAAAGGCTTTTTCACTCTTGCCCCGTCAAAATTAGATCATGTCTAGACAAAATCACTGTCATTTTGAAGAATATTGAGGCGATGAGTATTCATAACCATTATAAATAACGATCCAAAACCGCAATATGTTTTGCTAAGGATCCTGCATTTTTTTGCATAATGGCGTCCGCATTTTCACTCATTTGCATTGCTAAAGCGGGATTTTCAATGAAATCCATCAGCATCGCGGCAATCTGCGGAGCATCTTGTCCCACTGCGACTGCATAGGCTGCAACGAACTCATCCACAATGATCTGAAAATTAAAATAGTTGGGTCCAATCACTGTCGGCACACGTAGTGCAATCGGCTCTAATATATTGTGCCCACCACCCGGTGAATTTAAAGACCCTCCCACAAAGCAGGCTTGACTTAAGGCATACCACAGCCACATTTCCCCCATGCTATCGGCCAAATACACTTGCGTATCCGATTCAATCGCCTGATTTAGGCTGCGGCGCTGGGTGTTTAAATTTAAATTTTGTGTTATTTGATAGACGTCATCAAAGCGTTCAGGATGACGCGGAACCACGATTAATAATAAGCTTGGATCATGTTGTAGTTGATCCTTAAATGCGTCGAGCAGCAATTGCTCTTCTGGCGCATGGGTACTGGCAATGGTGACAATCTTACGATTCGACAGTTGCCATTCGCTTTTTAACTCTTTGGCTTGTTCGATGAAGCCTTGCGGTGCATGAATATCAAATTTAATACTCCCCACCACCTGACTTTGACTCTGGGACATACCCAACTGCTGAAACCGCGCTAAAGATGCCTGATCTTGCGCCAAAAGCTGATCTATACCCAATAACATCGGCCGGGTAAGACTTGGCACTTTGGCATAGCCTTGGGCTGATTTTTCAGAAAGACGTGCATTGACCAATATCGTCGGAACATGGGCAATTTTGGCTTGATCAATCAAGTTCGGCCACAGTTCAGTTTCGACCAAAATCAACATTTTCGGTTGATATTTTTGGAAGAAAGCCTGAACTAAGTGCTTTTGATCTGCAGGTAAATATACCGCTTGAAAGCGCGCTTCATAGGGTGCTCTAAGAAATAACGACTTTGCACGCGCCTGACCTGTTTTAGTGGTATTGGTGACTAAAACGGGATGCCCTAATTTTAAATAATGCTCGATTAATGGCTGTGCTGCATTGGTTTCCCCTACAGAGACCACATGAAACCAAATGGTATCCAGATTTTTAGGGGGCTGAAAAGGTCCAAAGCGTTCTAGATATTCTTGTTGATACTGCTGTTCATTTTCGGCACGTTTTTTTATACGCCATTGATAAACGGGCTTAAGAAGCACCAATGCTGCGTTATACCAAAATGGAGTTGCCAAAAAAGTGACCTCAAATCAAATGAATGTTTAAAAATATAACAGAGCATAAGTGGATTCACCACTCATGCTCTGCCTATGACTACTTAAATGTACAGGCTTAGCGCTTATTCAGCGTGTGCCAAACTCTCTGCTAAAAATGGATAATCGACATAACCTTCAGGGACATGGGTGCCGATCATATTTTCAAACTTCAATTCATTCAGTGGCGCATCTTGTATCAAGCGCTCATATAAATCTGGGTTTGCAATATAGGCTTTACCAAATGAGACTGCATCGGCTTTTTCAGATACCAATAAATCCAGTGCAGTTTCACGATCTAATTTCATATTGGCAATATATGGGATGCCATTTGAACGCTCTTTTAAATATTGACTGATACTGTCGTCAGCCAAATATTCACGCGTAAAGAAGAAAGCAATCTGACGTTTGCCTAGTTGCTCTAAGACATAGCCGAAAGTTTCACGTGGATCGTGATCACCCATATCGTGCTCATCGCCGCGTGGTGCCAAATGCACACCCACACGACCTGCGCCCCAGACTTCAATCAGCGCATCTACAACTTCCAATAGGAAGCGCGCGCGGTTTTCAACAGAACCACCGTAGATGTCTTCACGTTGATTGGTTTTGCTTTGCAAGAATTGGTCAATTAAATAACCGTTGGCAGCATGTAATTCTACACCATCAAAACCCGCAGCTTGAGCATAAATTGCAGCTTGTTTAAACTGCGCAGTAATGGCCTGAATTTCTGAAATTTCAAGCGGACGCGGTACAACATAGTCACGTTTTGGACGTAGTAAACTGACCTGACCTGCTTGTTGAACATTACTTGCAGAAACTGGCGTTTCACCGTTTAATAAATCTGGATGTGATACACGACCGACATGCCAAAGCTGAGAAACAATGAGCCCCCCTTTGGCATGAACTGCCTCAGTGACCATTTTCCAACCTTCAACCTGTGCATCTGTGAACAAACCTGGCGTATTTTCATAGCCATTAGCTTCTTCAGAAATCACCGTCGCTTCAGCAATAATCAGTCCTGAACTTGCACGCTGTGCATAGTACTCAGCCATTATTGGAGTCGGAACACGATCCGCTGTTGCTCGGCTACGCGTCAAAGGCGCCATCACCACACGGTTTTTTAATTTTAATTCGCCAAATTGAATAGGTGTATTGAAATCCGCCATTTACCTTACCTCATCACGCTACGTCTTTACGTTATAGCGACTGTTGAATATGTGATACAAAATTTTGAATCAGTGCTTCATTACGCGAAAAATAAGACCATTGACCATACTTCGTTGCCTGAATCAAACCTGCTTGCTGTAAAACAGACAAGTGATTCGACATCGTAGACTGAGAAACATCTGCAATTTTTTCAATCTGTCCTGCACAAACTCCACGACTAAAATCTTCAACGCATTCATTTTTTGGAATAAATTGCTCAGGATCTTTTAAACATAATAGAATCTGTCGTCTAATCGGGTTAGATAGGGCTTTATAAATCGCTTCTGTGTCCATCTCATTTCACTCAAAGTCATGATCTGCACTGTGCCAAGATCATTATATCGATTTTTTTAGATATTAATATCGATTTAACTCGATATATACAAATTAATTCAATCTCAATGCTGACGGTGCAAGTAATTTTGATTCTAACATTGTTCTAAAACTGAACTTCAGTTTGAGTCAATTAAAAATTTTATCTCTGCATTTAGCATAACCCAGAGATAAAAAAACAGAGCCGAAGCTCCGCTTTTTAAATCTTAAGATTTGCCCCTTAAAGACCTTGTTTCAAGCTTGCCTCAATGAACTTATCTAGGTCACCATCCAGTACAGCCCCAGTGTTTGAGCTTTCTACACTGGTACGTAAATCCTTAATGCGTGAGTCATCTAAGACGTATGAACGAATTTGACTGCCCCACCCAATATCTGACTTGGTGTCTTCTAAAGCTTTAGCCGCATCATTACGGATTTGCATTTCACGCTCATACAGTTTTGCACGTAACTGTTTCCATGCATGATCACGGTTGGCATGTTGTGAACGTTGGTTCTGACACGCCACCACAATACCTGTTGGCGCATGCGTTAAACGTACCGCAGAATCGGTTTTGTTAATGTGCTGACCACCCGCGCCTGATGCACGGTAGGTATCTGTACGAACATCGGCGGGATTAATATCAATTTCAATATTGTCATCCACTTCAGGCGATACAAAAACAGCTGAGAATGAGGTATGACGACGGTTACCTGAGTCAAATGGCGACTTACGAACAAGGCGATGTACACCAGATTCAGTACGTAACCAACCGTAAGCATATTCGCCTTCAACACGAATGGTCGCAGACTTAATACCCGCCACATCACCGTCAGATTCTTCCATCAATTCAGCCTTAAAGCCATGACGTTCGATCCAGCGTAAATACATGCGCAGTAACATCGATGCCCAGTCTTGTGCTTCTGTACCACCAGAACCTGCTTGAATCTCGACATAACACGGATTCGGATCCATTGGGTTACTGAACATACGACGGAATTCTAGTTTGGCAAGTTCTGATTCTGAGGCCGTCAGTTCTGCTTGGACATCTTCCAGTAAACTTTCATCATCGACTTCTACAGCCAAATCCAATAATGCTTGCGCATCTTGAAGCTGCGTGGTTAAACCTTCTAAAACGTTCAATACGTTTTCAAGTTCACCTTTTTCTTTTGCCATGGCTTGCGCACGGCTTTGATCATTCCAAATATTTGGATCTTCTAATTCGCGGAGGACCTCTTCTAAACGCTCTTTCTTTAGATCGTAGTCAAAGATACCCCCGTAATGTTTGACCACGGTCGTTTAAGTCTTTTAATTGGATTAGATAAGGATTAATTTCCACGCGAATTACTCTCAATCAAAGTAGATAGATTTTGAAGAGGCAAATTATATCACAGTCTGCTCGGACGCATTGAATACAGCCTGCTCATGACCCAATCATAAATGATAATCAGACAATCGTATTTTCTCATCAGTCATTTTCAAGCTCTAAAAATTCACCATAGAAGTGCCCCTCCTTCGAGTAGATATAACGTGAGACTTCGTAAAAGGAGATACTTTTTGTTAAATACACTCTCCTGCTATGCCCTTCGCCTAAAAACGAAATTTTAGTATCAATTTAAATTTCAATAATAAATCTCTTTCATAAATCAAAAAATAATCAATCTTTTGCCGATTATTTGTACCAAAGCCTCTTCAATAATCATGCATAATCTTTGAATGAAATACATCGATTCAAAAAAGCTTTCTGAAACACAGTTCAAGCGATATACAGGCATCTCATGGTCAACCTTTTATTTAATGGTTGAGCAACTTAATATGCATGTTCCTGCCAAAGGCAGACCACCTAAATTGAGCATAGAAGATCAAATCCTTCTATGCTTAAGTTATTGGCGTGAATACCGAACATTGTTCCATGTCGCAACAAGTTATGGTGTTTCAGAGCCTACAGCTTCAAGAATCGTCCGCCACGTAGAGGACTGCCTCATCAAGTCGAATTTATTTAATTTACCAAAGGATTTGCCAGAAGGCGAAGGCATTGATTGGAATGTGGTGATCGTAGATGCCACAGAAATTACAATACAAAGGCCTAAAAAAACAGAAGAAAAGCTATAGTGGGAAGAAGAAGGCACATACTTTCAAAGTTCAAGCCATCATTCATTATAAGACTCAGAAAATTCTAAGTTTATGCACGAGTCGTGGTGCTGTACATGATTTTGAACTCTTCAAACGTAACTTGAATCAGATTCCTATAGGTGCCTTCATTCTTGCAGATAAAGGCTATCAAGGGATTTATGCAGTATATGCGAATAGCCTATTGCCATTAAAAGCAAAAAAGCGCTGCAAACTGGATCCTGAGCTAAAAATGTATAATCAAGAAATCAATAAAAGGAGAATTGGCATTGAGCATATATTTGGTAGTTTGAAAACTTTCAAAATTCTTGCTGAGCGATATCGTAACCGTGGAAAAAGACTGGGCTTAAGATTCAATTTAATTGCTGGAATTTACAACATGGAGCTGAATAAAAAATGACTTATGAAAGAAGTCTAATTAATGATTTTTTAATTTAAGAAGGAGATTTAATAAAAGTTAAAAATTATTTGTAATGGTTTTATATTCACGTATTTTAAAAAATAAACACCACTAAAGTTAATGATCAAAGTTCTTATTTTAATCAACCAAAGGTTGATTAATTGATTTAAAAATAAGTATAAATATTGTAAATACACAGTTTCTCTACAATTTTAATAAATTAAAACATCACCTTAAACCTTTTAATATTCATGAGCTTAAAGTGTGAAAATTACATTAATTTACGCTAATTACACTAGGGTTACATGCTAATGATTGACGCAGTTTTAAAACGCTCTAGACTCGAAGATGTAACAAAAAATGTATCCGAATTTAATCTTCAAGGGGAAGTTTCATGAAAAAGTTAGCAATCGCTTCTGCTCTTCTTTCAGCTTTGGCTGTAACTGGAACCGCAAACGCATACCAAGCTGAAGTAGGTGCTTCTGCTGGATTAATCGATCCAGATAATGGTAGTTCAAGTGGTTCTTTCGGTGTGGATGGTACTTATTACTTCAATCCTGTTCAGACACGTAATTCACCTTTAGCTGAAGCGGCGTTCTTGGACCGTGCAAGCAATGTGAATGCTCAATTCAACTACGATGAAGTTGGTGATGCTGAAGCAACTAAATACGGTGTAGGTGCAGAATACTACGTACCAAATTCAGATTTCTATGTCAGTGGTAATGTTGCCCGTCAAGATATTGAATATCCAAATGGCGCAGACTTTGACACAACGTTGTACGGTGCCGAAGTTGGTTACCTACCAGCACCAGGCCTGCTCATTGCAGCAGGTTTGAAAGGTTATGATAACGATTATGACGATGGTGTTGATCCAACATTACGTGCTAAATACGTAACAACTTTAAGTAATGGTAAAGCTATTAACCTAGAAGCAGGCGCTGCATTTGGCGATCTAGATGAGTTTAATTTAGCTGCTGACTACTTCATTGATCAATCTTTAAGTGTTGGTGCTGACTATTATAGCAACGACCTAAATGACAATAGTGAATTCGGCATCAGCGCACGTAAATTCTTTAATCAGCAAGTTAGCGTAGAAGGTCGTGTTGGTTTTGGTGATGTCGCTTCAAATGATTACAATAAATTTGGTTTAGCTGCTAAATATCGTTTCTAAGTCATCTTTTAGTTTTCACCCTATAAAAAGCCCATCTTCGGATGGGCTTTTTAGTGCCGTTTTAATAGAATGTCATTTTTTATACATTGACTCTCTGAGTTTTTTTTATACAATGTCACCGAACTGTAACAATACAGTCATAATTTTATAACAAAGAGAGCATTTTATAATGTTTAAGAAAATTGTACTTGCAACAGCAATTATTGCTAGCCTAGGAACAGCTCATGCTTATCAAGCAGAAGTTGGCGGAACCATTTCTTTAGTAGACCCAGACCAAGGCGATACCTCTGCAGGTTTCGCAGTTGATGGAACTTACTATTTTAATCCAGTACAAGTCAAAAATAACCCATTAAATGAAGCAGCATTTTTAGATCGTGCAAGCAATGTTAATGGCGCGATTTCATATATTGATTATGACTTAAGTGATATCACTACTTTTGGTGCTGGTGTTGAATACTTCGTACCGAATTCAGACTTTTATGTAAGCGCTAATATCGGACAAACTCAACTAGGAAGTGATGGTTCAGAGGATTTCGATACAACGACTTATAGCGCTGAAGTCGGTTATTTACCTGCACCAGGTTTATTGGTTGCAGTAGGACTGACTGGTTTTGATAATGATTTAGGCGATGACGTAGATCCAACTTTACGTGCTAAATATGTGACTCAAGTGGGCGCATATGATATGAATTTTGAGGGTGCTGCTACATTTGGTGATATCAATGCATATGGCCTTGGTGCAGATCTTTATCTAGATAAAACGTTTAGCGTTGGTGCTGGTTTTTCAGGTAGTGATGCAGATGGTGTAGATGATGACGTATTTAATATTCGTGCTAAAAAATTCTTTACTCAGCAAATTAGCCTAGAAGGTTCAGTTAACTTTGCAGATGCCGGTAATGTATTCGGTGTTCGTGGTGCATACCGCTTCTAATCTCCTTTTGAGATAGAAATCAAAAAACCGCTCTCATGAGCGGTTTTTTATTGGGCTAAATGCAGCACTCGAAGCTGTATGCTGACATTGCCTCTAAACTCATTCTTATCCAGTTCATAGACCAGATTGACATGTGTCTTTTTTCCATCAAAATTAAACTTATCTAATGCATTAAATGCAATGCCTTCAACCATTTGACCATTATCTAAAGCGAGTTTTAACTTCAAATGCACGTCTTTGAGCCAACGATGCTCTAACACTTTAAAACAACCTTGAAAAATGGGCTGTGGAAATTTTTGCCCCCATGGACCCAATTTCTCAATTTGCTGAACCGTACTGACTTGAAAGTCGACTGCGTCTAATTCGCCATCTGTCCATAGATTTTCTTGGAAAATCTCAGCATCTGTTTCTGCAATCAGTTTTTCAAAGATATCTTTAAATTCAGCAAAGTTTTCACGTTTGATCGTGAGTCCTGCCGCTGCTGCATGCCCCCCAAAAAAGCTGACCAAATGTGGATATTGCTCTGCGACTTTTTCAATACAATCTCGGATATGAATGCCTTCAATGGAACGTGCAGAGCCTTTGATATGGATGCCGTCTTTATCCGCAGCGAAGACAATACTTGGTCGATGAAACTGCTCTTTTAAACGCCCGGCAACAATGCCAATCACCCCTTGGTGCCAATGCTCTTCAAACATAATCAGGGCCGAGGGCATATTTTCGTGATCAATCTTTAGATTTTGCATCGCAGACAAAGCATCTTGTTTCATTTCAGCTTCGACATGACGGCGTTCTAAATTAAGCTCATTTAACTGCCGTGCAAGCGGATATGCTGTTGCCATATCTTCAGCCAACAGACATTCAATGCCAATGTCCATGGTTTCCATACGCCCTGCTGCATTAATACGCGGACCAATCACGAAACCTAAATCTTGTGCTTTGATCTGTGCAGGATCACGTCCTGCAATATCCAAGAGTGCAAGAATTCCAGCGCGACATTGCCCAGTTTGAATCCGCTTTACACCTGAATCCACCAAGATGCGGTTGTTATAATCTAAACTTGCAACATCGGCATAGGTACCTAGTGCAACCAAGTCTAAATATTGAGTCATTTTTGCAGTCGATTTTTGCTGTTTAGCACGCTGACTGCTCAAATTTGCCAACACATAAAAGGCAACGCCCACTCCAGCCAAAGCCTTACTTGCAAAATCACAGCCTAACTGATTCGGATTAACTACAGCTTCTGCTTTTGGGATTGCTTTGGTCGTCAAATGATGATCGGTAATGATCACTTGCATACCATGCGCTTGCGCCTGCTCAACCCCTGCATGACTGGAAATACCGTTATCCACAGTGATCAAAAGATCAGGGGTGTAAGTCACAAAAACCAAATCTGCGATCGCAGGTGTTAAACCATAACCATATTTAAAACGATCAGGGACTAAATACTCAACATCTGCGCCCATTTCACGTAGCGCCAAAATCATCAGTGTGGTGCTGGTCGCCCCATCGGCATCATAATCCCCCACGATGACGATTTTTTGCTGCTGATCAATCGCATTGTCAATCATGGCAATGGCTTGGTCTAAGCCTTTCATACGTGGAGCAAGTAAATATTTAAGTTTCAGCTCTAACTGCTGAGCAGATTCAACCCCACGGCGTGCCAAAATTTTTGCAAATAAAGGCGATAAACCTGAAAAATGCTCAGGGCTGGTTAAAAGCGGACGTTCACGAATAAGCATAGAAGACATCTAGGGCATGAGTCGTTTGAGTTGCCATTTGGCATCTACTTTTTCATAAATAAGACGATCATGTAACCGACTTGGTCGCCCTTGCCAAAATTCAAAATAATCTGGCACTAAACGGTAGCCACCCCAAAATTCAGGTTTTGACAGCTCAGCCTGATCTGTAACACGCTCTTGTAACTGTTCAAAACGCGTTTGCAATGCTTGACGGCTCTCGACCACACCACTTTGTGGGGTACTAATATGTGCTGCAATTTGACTATCACGCGGACGCTTATGATAATAATCAGTCGACTCTTGCACCGAAATTTTATCTACACGCCCCGCAATTCGAATTTGACGCTCAAGCTCAGGCCAATAAAATAACAATTCAGCAAAAGGATTCGATGCAAGATCTAATCCCTTTTGGCTGTCATAATTGGTATAAAAATCATAGCCTGCCTCTGTCGCACCGCGAAGTAGCACAGTACGAACGTGCGGACGACCTTGCGCATTGGCTGTCGCAAGGGACATCGTGTACGGTTCATGCAGTTTCAGCTCGAGAGAATGATTAAACCAATTTAAAAATTGCTGATGAGGATCCGCATTGACCTGCGTTTCCAGCAACTCCCCTTTTTGATAATTTAAGCGAAGTTCGCTTAAATCTTTAATTAAATCAGGCATAAAAATCCTTTAAGCTGCGTTGGCACGCACCGCATCTGCCAGCTGATTTGCCAATGCAGTGACTTCTGCTAAATCTTCACCTTCAACCATGACACGAATCACAGGTTCAGTCCCAGATTTACGAATCAATAAACGACCACGACCTTTCAACTGCGCTTCAGCTTGATCAAACGCAGTGACTAAAGCAGGCACAGAATACGGATCGAACATTTCTGCTAAGCGCACATTGACCAAGATATTAGGCAATAAGTCAAAACCAGCGACCAATTCATGTAAGGCTTTTTTCTGCTCGACCATTACGGTTAACACTTGCAGTGCAGCAATAATCGCATCACCTGTCGTGCTTTTATCCAGCGTCAAAATATGTCCTGATGGCTCACCACCAATCACCCATGCATGATCCGCTAAAGTTTGAAATACATAACGATCGCCCACTTTGGCACGTGCAAATGGCACTTGAGCTTTCTGTAAAGCCAACTCTAACGCCATGTTGCTCATCACTGTCCCGACAATACCCGCAGGTTTATTCGAGCTTTGCGTTGCTAAAATATATAAAATATGATCGCCGTCAATTAGGTTGCCCTTTTTATCGACCATTACCACGCGATCTGCATCACCATCAAAAGCAATACCGAGATCCGCTTGGTGCTCAAGTACAGCAGCTTGTAATTTTTCAGGATGCGTTGAACCACAACCTTCATTGATATTTAGACCATCTGGTTCATTGTGAATGGCGATCACTTTTGCGCCAAGTTCACGAAATACCGATGGTCCTACGCTGTAAGCTGCACCATTGGCACAATCCACCACGATTTTTAAGTGATTCAGATCAAAATGATACGGGAATGTTGACTTACAAAATTCGATATATCGGCCATTGGCATCTTTCACGCGAACGCTTTTACCTAAATTGGCATTGTCTTCAATTAAAATGTCTTTTTCGAGTTCTTGATTAATTGCATCTTGAAAAGTATCCGCGATCTTTTTACCTTCACTTGAGAAGAATTTAATACCATTATCAAAATAAGGGTTGTGAGATGCTGAAATCACAATACCAAGACTGGCATGCAATGCGCGGGTCAGATGTGCAATTGCAGGCGTGGGTAATGGACCGAGTAAATGGACATAAACACCCGCAGCATTTAGGCCTGCTTGTAATGCCGCTTCTAAAATATAACCTGATAATCGAGTATCTTTGCCCAGTACGACAATCGGTTTATTTTTCTTTGCATTTTGTTTTAAAACCTTACCTGCGGCAAAGCCTAATTTAAGCGCAAACTCTGGTGTAATCGGAAGTTCACCAAATTTACCGCGAATACCATCTGTACCAAAATAACTCATTTTTATCCCACTTATTATCGTGTATTTTTACACTTTGCTTTTCATTTATATACTTTACACTAAATAAAAAAAGCCGTCATAAACTGACGGCTTTTCGTACTAAAAATACTGCTAAAACTAAACCAACATACGCTTTAATTTAACCAACACGATAATTTGGCGCTTCTTTGGTAATCGTCACATCATGTACATGCGATTCCGACATACCTGCTGCAGTAATTTTAACAAATTTTGCATTTTGACGTAGATCTTTAATCGTTGCTGAACCGGTATAACCCATAGAAGAACGTAAACCGCCCATCATTTGATGCACAATATTCCCCATTGGACCTTTATACGGTACACGACCTTCAATCCCTTCAGGAACAAGCTTCTCAGCACCCGCTTTTGAGTCTTGGAAATAACGGTCAGCAGAACCTGTTGAACCCGCCATTGCGCCCAATGAACCCATACCACGGTAAGCTTTGTAGTAACGACCTTGGAAAAATTCAACTTCGCCCGGTGCTTCTTCCGTACCTGCCATGAGTGAACCGACCATAATCGTGCTTGCACCCGCACCAATTGCTTTTGCCATATCGCCAGAGAAGCGAATACCACCATCAGCAATAAGTGGAATTTGCTCTTTTAAAGCATTGGCTACAGAGTCAATCGCAGACATTTGTGGCATACCAATACCCGCAACAATACGCGTGGTACAGATTGAACCCGGACCGATACCGACTTTTACCGCATCTGCGCCTGCATCAAGTAATGCCAAAGCAGCATCACCTGTGGCAATGTTACCGCCAATCACTTGCACTTGTGGATAGTTGGCTTTAACCCAACGTACACGTTCAATCACGCCCGCAGAGTGACCATGTGCAGTATCAACAACAATCGCATCTACACCCGCTTCAACCAATGCTTCAACACGGCTCGGTGTTTCTAAACCCGTACCGACTGCAGCGCCCACACGTAAGCGACCTAAGTCATCCTTACAGCTGTTTGGATAAAGCTCAGCTTTATTGAAATCTGTAACTGTAATTAAGCCTTTTAACTCGTTATTTGCACCCACCACCAATACTTTTTCAATACGATGCTGTTGCAATAAAGCTTGAATATGTTCTTTTGATTCATTTTCACGAACCGTGACCAAGCGATCTTGACCTGTCATGATGTTACTCACAGGTTGTTCAAGATTGGTCTCAAAGCGTGTATCACGACCCGTCACGATACCCACAACTTTGCCGTCTTTTACGACAGGCACACCACTGATATTGTTCGCTTGAGTGATTGCAATCAACTCACGAACTGTAGTTTCAGGAGTGACTGTAATAGGATCTTTCACCATGCCTGCTTCAAATTTTTTCACGCGGCGAACTTCAGCGGCTTGCGCTAAGATATCCATATTTTTATGTAGGATACCAATACCACCATTTTGCGCCATCGCAATCGCCATACGGGATTCAGTCACCGTATCCATTGCTGCAGAAACAAGGGGGATATTCAGTTGTATGCCACGAGTCAGGCGTGTCTTTAGAGAGACATCTTTTGGGAGGACAGTTGAGTAGGCAGGGAGTAATAGAACATCATCGAAAGTTAACGCGTCTTGAACGATGGTCAACATAACAGTCTCACTGGTAATTTCCGTGAGCCATTATATACAAATTTCTATTTAAATTTCATTTTAATTATGAGCAATTATTTAGCTCAGCTAGATTATTCTAATATTTATTTCAATTTTGATCATGTCCCTTCGCCAAGTATTGATACTAACTTTGTGCATTTTACGGTTTATTTTCAAAACGATATCATCGTAATAATATTCTACAGTCCATTGTCTATTACGACATGACCTATGCTTTTGGCTAAGTCTATAAAGATCAGAGCATCCTTTTAATTGTTCATCACGAGAGACGCTTAACGTCCATTTGGTATGGATCATTTTTTATGATTTGTCGCATGAAAGTCTCTGAATATGAGAAATATAGAAATATAGAAATATAGAAATATAGAAATATAGAAATATAGAAATAAGAATGATCAATCACCTAAACAACTTGATCATAATCTTCATCATTTACTGGATGAGGTATGTCAATCTCAATCAAAGGAATGAGTCCATGCGCTGAACGTGCCTTTAGACATTGACTGTCTCCCGCTTGAACTTCTTTACATGAAGAACTACGTTGCTCGTACATTGTACAACTGACCTGTTGCCCGATTTCACCAGACAACATCACACAACGTGGATTTTTCTGATTGGTGCCTTTCATACACGAATAAACAGGCGATAAGTCTTCTACCACATCATTGGGCATGATTTCTCCTTCTGCCCAATAAAATGACACTCTAAAAAAGGCGCAACATGCCCCACAACTTGTACACGCATCCTGCGCGATGACTTGAGACAACATGATCCAAATTCTCGTTGTTAAATAATTATTTTACTTTTGAGAATCCTAGAAAATGTTGCCGCTTAATACAAGGTTTTTTTAATATTTCGGATAAGAAAAACCGTTTCATTCATTAAATCGATACCGCATTGTAACTTTTCAATCTAACTTAAAAACTGAGCAATCACCTCTTTACCCACAAATGGCAAATGATTTTTTAATAGCAGACAACCTATAGGGAATTAAACCAAACAATACCGCAGATCTTATTTATAAATTTTATATTTATCAGAATATTGTGGCTTTATTTTCAAAAAAAACCGAACCAATGGTTCGGCTTTTTCATTTCACTACTACAGTAAATAATGTTGAATCAACGCGCCCACACCCAATAATAGGAAAATCAAAGCACCAATTTTATGAATCAATGAAATCGGAAGTTTTTCCGCCAATTTATGTCCGATAAAAACAGCGGGTGCATTGGCTAACATCATCCCAAGTGTTGTACCTGCTGTGACCCAAAAAATACTGTCAAAGCGTGCTGCCAATGCCACAGTCGCAATTTGAGTTTTGTCCCCAATTTCAGCCAAGAAAAACAGAACAAAGGTCGCCCCAAATACACCGTACTTTTGCCATTTATTGATGTTTTCATCTTCATCGCCCAGCTCATCTGGAATCAGCATCCAACCTGCCATAGCGATAAAACCAAGCGATACAATCCAAAGTAGAATTTCAGGGCTGAGTACCGTCGTTACCCATTGACCCACCATCGCTGAAACACCATGGTTAATGAGCGTTGCCAATAAAATTGCGATCAAAATAGGGACAGGTTTTTGATAACGTGCCGCAAGTAAAAGCGCTAGAAGTTGGGTCTTATCGCCCATTTCAGCGAGTGCCACAATAGCGGTAGAGAGGAGAAACTCTTGCATGATCACTTACTCTGGCTAGCAATTTTAAATACCATTGACCTACCCCTCCTGCTAGCCCAATGTGCAGAGTGGTAAATCAAAGGTCTTGCCAACAAAAATAAGCTTTAAATAAGCTCATTTGGTTCTTTGCTATGATGACCATGCTCGGTTGAGCAAATATGTTGACCATCACCCTTTTAACTTGCGTAAAAGGCGGCTACTCCCCAATGAAGTGGCTCCATTATAGGTAAATCGAGTCGCATTTTCAAATTCTCTTTTACTCAAAAGTGACTTTAAACATAAACGTGGTCCCAAAAATAAACCCCGCTTGAGCGAGGTTTATTAAATGATGAACGGCTAGATTAGATCAGTAATGTACGGATATCTTTTAACAACTTGGTGAGCTTATTGGTGAAACGTGCTGCATCTGCACCATTAATCACGCGGTGATCATACGATAATGATAATGGAAGCATCAGTTTCGGATCAAAACTTTGACCGTTCCATACGGGTTGCATGGTGGCAGGTGAAATGCCCAAGATCGCCACTTGAGGCCAGTTCACCAGTGGCGTGAACGCTGTTCCACCAATTGCACCCAGGCTTGAAATGGTAAAGTTGGCGCCTTGTAGATCTTTGGGTGACAATTTCTTATCACGGGCTTTTTGACCGAGCACACCCAGTTCAATCGAAATCTCTTTAATTGATTTTTGATCTGGATGACGCAGTACAGGAACGGTCAGACCATCAGGGGTTGCAACGGCAATCCCCATGTGAATTTCATTGCGAAGCAAAATCGATTTCGCATCATCTGACAAGTGCCCAGCAAAATCACGTTCTTCTTTGAGCAAATGCGCAACCGCTTTAATGATGAATGCCATAATGGTCAGGCTAATGCCTTCTTTCTTAAAGTTGCCTTTAAGATCATTACGCCATGCTTCAAGTTCAGTGATATCCGCTGCATCGAATTGCGTCACTTGCGGAATAAAGTTATTCAATGACAGCTGCGGTACAGACACTTGTTGTAAGCGGGTCATGGCTTTTTCTTCAACACCACCAAAGGCACTAAAATCAGGTAGTTTTGGCAAGCCTGAAACTGCCGCAACTGCTTGAGGTACAGCTTGCGGTGCGGTCAGACGTGACTTCACATACGTCACCAGATCTTCTTTCATGATCCGTGCATGTGGGCCAGACGCTTTTACTTCTGCCAACACCACACCCAATTCACGCGCAAGCTTACGTACCGCAGGGCCAGCATAAACATTGGCATTTGCAGCATGTTGCTCTTTGCTGAGTTTATCTGCGCCATTTTGCGCTGTCTTAGCTGCAGCGACTGAGGCTTTGACTTCAACGACTGGCGCTTTGGCTTCGGCTTGAGGAGCCGTTGTTTTCGGTGATGTTTGTGCTGGTTCGACTTTTGTCACAGGTGCAGCAGCGGTTTGACCTTCTGCTTCAATCGTAACCAGTGCAATGCCTTCAGAGACATTTTGACCCATTTCCACATGAATGGCTTTGATCACACCCGCAGTCGAGCTTGGCACTTCAACGGTGGCTTTGTCAGATTCAACCACAATAATGCTTTGGTCTTTTTCAACCGTATCACCTACAGCAACCAAAATCTCTGCCACCACGGCTTTGTCCACACCTAAATCAGGGACAGCCACTTCGACAGGCCCTGCTGATCCTTGTGCTACAGGTTCAGCTTCTGTCTGAGCAGGCGTTTCGGTTTTGGCAGGTTGTGCAGAAGCAGCGTCTGCTTTCGTCTCAGATGCTGAAGCCGCAGTTTTCACTTTCAGAATCACCACACCTTCTTTAACGGTATCGCCTTCTTTAATTTCAATGGATTCGACAATACCTGCAACCACACTCGGTACTTCTACCGTGGCTTTATCCGACTCAACTACTACGATGCTTTGATCAATTTCGATCTCATCCCCTACAGCCACCAGAATTTCACCTACAATGGCTTTTTCTACACCAATATCTGGTACTTGCACATCAACCACTGTCGATACCGCAGTAGCAGCCGCTGGCGCAGCTTCTACTTTCGCGTCAACAGGTGCGGGTTCAGCCTGAGCGACGTCAACCTTTGCTTCAGCTTGTGGTGCTGATGCAGCTTCATTTTCAGCTTCAATTTCGATCAGAACCGCACCTTCAGCCACCTCATCACCCAATGCAACTGAAATGCTTTTGACCACGCCTGCCGAAGTGCTGGGCACTTCAACAGAGGCTTTATCAGATTCAAGCAATACAATACTGTCGTCAACGGCAATGCTGTCGCCTACTTTGACCAAGATTTCAGCCACAACCGCTTTATCTACACCAATATCAGGCGTTGTAATTTGCATGCTTATTTCTCCTCTTTGTAGTCAGCTACAGCCTGTACAGAAGGTGTGGCTTGTGGAAGCCACGCCACTGGACGGTCTGTATCGAGCTCAAAGCTAGAGATCGCATCTTTGACTAAACGCGCATCCACTTC
Organism: Acinetobacter sp. TGL-Y2; assembly: GCF_001612555.1. NCBI lineage: Bacteria > Pseudomonadati > Pseudomonadota > Gammaproteobacteria > Moraxellales > Moraxellaceae > Acinetobacter > Acinetobacter sp. TGL-Y2. The sequence continues at coordinate 3,198,059 of NZ_CP015110.1, forward strand.
ACCTTCGTCTGCTAATTTCTTCAATGTTGCAACCACAATATGAGCTGCATCTACACCAAAGTAGCTGCGTAGTTTCGCGCGTGAATCTGAACGACCATAACCATCAGTACCGAGTGCTACGAATGGGCGGTTGTCTGGAAGATAACCACGAATTTGTTCGCTGTAAGCACGCATATGATCTGTTGCAGAAACCACAATACCTTTGGTTGCACGCAGTTGCTCAGATACCCATGCTTCTTGAGCAATTTCAGCCATCGGATGTAGGCGGTTATATTCTTCACATGCCATACCGTCACGTGCCAATTCGTTAAAACTTGTTACGCTAAATACATTTGAATGAATTTGATATTCATCACGTAGAATCTGTGCTGCTTTAATCACTTCACGAAGAATCACACCTGAACCCAGCAACTGAACTGTGGCTTTATCATCTTTTTCGAGTAGATACATCCCACGTTTAATGCCTTCTTCCACGCCTTGTGGCATTTCAGGATGTTCATAGTTTTCGTTCATGACCGTTAAGTAGTAGAACACACGCTCTTGATTTACATACATGCGTTGTAAACCATCATGCACAATGACCGCCAACTCATAACCAAAACATGGATCATAAGACACACAGTTTGGAATCGTATTTGCCAGAATATGTGAGTGACCGTCTTGATGCTGTAAGCCTTCACCATTTAATGTAGTACGGCCTGCTGTTGCACCAAGCAAGAAACCTTGTGCCTGTGCATCGCCTGCTGCCCATGCAATGTCCCCAATACGTTGGAAACCAAACATCGAGTAGTACATATACATCGGAATCATCGGCAAGTTATTGGTGGAATAACTGGTTCCCAATGCCGCCCAAGCGCTCATCGCACCTGCTTCGTTAATCCCTTCTTGAAGCATGTGACCATCTTTTGCTTCACGGTAATGCATGAGCTGTTCTTGGTCTTCAGGGGTGTAATGCTGACCATTTGCCGCATAAATACCCAATTGACGAAACATACCCTCTAAACCAAAAGTACGTGCCTCATCTGGAACAATTGGAACAACACGGTCTTTAATTGCTTTTTCTTTTAATAATGCAGCGATTAAACGCACCATCACCATGGTGGTCGATTGCTCTTTACCATTTGAACCTGCCAATACTGCGTCAAACACAGAAAGTTCAGGAATAGTAAGCTGTTCACTTTCTTTACGACGTGCAGGTAAGTAACCACCGAGTGCTTCTCGGCGTGCTTTCATATATTTCAATTCAGGCGAGTTTTCACTTGGACGATAGAAAGGCACATCAACTAACTCATCATCACTAATGGGCAAGTTGAAACGATCACGTACATATTTTAAAGATTCAATTTGCATCTTTTTGATTTGATGCGTTTTATTAACCGCTTCAATTTCTTCAGATAAACCGTAACCCTTAACTGTTTTCGCAAGAATTACTGTTGGCTGACCTTTCGCTGTACATGCCTCTGCATAAGCTGCAAATACTTTGTACGGGTCATGACCCCCACGATTGAGATTATCAATATCTTCATCACTTAAATCTTTTATAAGTTCAGCTGCTTCAGGGTATTTACCAAAGAATTTCTCGCGCGTATATGCGCCACCTTTTACTTGGTAACGTTGGTATTCACCATCAACCGTTTCTTCCATTACCGCTTTAAGTGCGCCAGATTCATCTTTTGCAAGTAATGGATCCCAATGACGACCCCAAACCACTTTAATAACACGCCAACCCGCACCACGGAATAATGATTCAAGTTCTTGAATGATTTTACCGTTACCACGTACAGGACCATCTAAGCGCTGTAGGTTACAGTTTACAACCCAAATCAGGTTATCCAACTTCTCACGACCCGCAAGCGAAATAGCACCCGTACTTTCTGGCTCATCCATTTCACCATCGCCAAGGTAAGCCCACACCTTACGGTTTTCTTCTTTAATTAAACCACGGTTCATGAGGTATTTTTGAATATGTGCTTGGTAAATCGACATGATTGGACCAAGACCCATAGATACTGTTGGGAACTGCCAGTAATCAGGCATCAAGTATGGATGTGGGTAAGATGGCAAGCCGACACCATCTACTTCGCGACGGAAGTTATTTAAGTGTTCTTCAGTCAAGCGACCTTCAAGGAATGAACGCGCGTAAATACCTGGGGCACAGTGACCTTGATAATAGATCATGTCGCCACCGAAATGGTCGCTATTGGCACGGAAGAAGTGGTTAAAACCTACGTCATATAAGGTTGCAGATGACGCAAAACTTGCCAAGTGACCACCCAAGTCATCACCTGTTTTGTTTGCACGAAGTACCATAGCCAATGCGTTCCAACGAATCAGCGCACGAATACGACGCTCCATATCTTGGTCGCCTGGCATCGCAGGTTGTTCTTCAACTGAAATCGTATTGATATAAGGTGTATTTAAACGTTGAAGAGGCACGTGTTTAGCGATTGCTTGTTGATACAATTTCTCCAGCAAAAATGCTGCACGATCTGTACCCATATGTTTTAAAACAGAGTCGAATGCTTCTTGCCATTCTTGCGTTTCTTGTGCGTCGGTATCGCCGTAATACGCCATCTCTTCCCTACTCCAAATAACCTAAATTCTATATCTTATATGTATCATGAATTAGCTTAGTCCAGTTATGGTCACATCTGAATACGGAATCGACTACTATTTCGTTGTGAAATAGTTATTGACCATAAATCACACAAGTAAACAAAAAACCGCCAATAATGGCGGTTTTTTAAACAATACTTATTTAAAGCAATGATACAGTGGAGCTAGAATGCTTTAGCGCATAGGACTTCTGAAGTCTTATGGTAGCATTGCTAAATAAGTTGATGGGTTCTTGCGTTGGCCATCCTTTACCACTTCATAGTGTAAGTGTGGACCTGTACAACGACCAGTACAACCAACGTTAGCAATATGCTCGCCTGCGCCTACACGCTCACCCACACGTGCAATCAGACGTGAAGCATGGGCATAACGCGTGATGTAACCATTACCATGGTTAATCTCAACGTATTGACCATAACCTGTTCCCCAACCTGACTTGGTGACGACACCAGAACCTGTTGCATAGATTGGAGTACCTGTGGGTGCTGACATATCTAAACCAGAATGATTTTCAGCGCGTCCGCCCATGGTACGACCACCATAGTTTGAACTGACACGTTTCATATCTGGAAGTGGATGAGTGACTAACCATGAGTGGTTTGAATTTGCTGAGTAACGTGAAGTTGATTTTGAACCATACTTCCCAGCAAGGCTGGCATTATTTAATTCGATTGGATCCGCTTTACGAATTTTAACATCCAACTGCGTATTGGCAGGAATATCCATATCATCCGGATGGCTGTAAGAACCTTGGGATAATGTCTTCGTTAATAGCTCTAAACGGTCAGGTGAAGAAACATGGGTGGCATCTAATTGAACTAAATCTGCGAAAGCAACAGAAGCGGCCGAAGCTGCTAAAGAAAACGCCAATAATATACGTCGCGAATGCATAAAAACCTCATTAAACTGTTCTTACTAAGTCTTTTGCGTGATCTCTTCCTTGATATTCACCGAAAGAACGCTTTAAGATTAAAACAAAACAATGTAGGAACAATGCATGTCTGAACTTAAAAAGGTCTTTCAACAAACAAGACAACACATAAAAACAGGAAACTTATCGTTTCTTACAAAGCAAGTCGCCGAATGGCAAAAACTCACTAAATTAATTCAACCGCTATTGCCGCAAAACGAACAATGGCAAGTTGTCTGTTATCAATACGGTATTTTGACTATTACCGGTGAGAATCAAGCCCTGATCAGTCAACTCGGTTACCTTCAAAAACAGTATATTTCTCAATTATCACAAATATATGAGTTAAGTGATTTACAGAAGATTCAAGTTCGATTACGTCCGAAAACACAATCAGAACCTAAAAACACCAAAATCCCTAAACAAATCTCACCAGCAACCCAAGAAATGTTACATAACGCTGCCAGCTTTGTGAGCGACCCTAAGCTTAGCCAAGCTTTAATACGTTTGGCAAGCAATAAAAAGTAACCAACGCTTGAAAGATTTGGCTATAAAGTCGCCTAAATTGTGACTAATTTATCAAATTCTAACGATATAATATAACATTGCTGCATAAAGACAATGACTTATGTCACATTAACAAATTGAATCGGACACGATTTCTCGTCATTAAATGTTACAATTTCATAATTCGTTGGATCGCTTTTAACATTACGTAGCAATTGGTTATTGAGCGCATGTCCTGACTTGTAACCATCGAATTTCGCAATGATTTGATGCCCAAGCAAATATAAATCGCCTACTGCATCCAAAATTTTATGACGTACAAATTCATCGGCAAAACGTAACCCTTCTTCGTTAACGACGCCTGTATCATCCACGCCAATCGCATTGTCTAAGCTTGCACCCAGCGCCAAATTGTTTGACTTTAAGTAGTCTAAATCTTTCATAAAACCAAAGGTTCGCGCTTCGCTGACTTCATAAACAAACGTTTCAGTTGAGAAGTCAATGGTGGCAGATTGGTATTCTTTAGCAAAGGCAGGATGGTCAAAATCGATGGTAAAATTCAGTTGGAAACCATCATGCGGTGAGAAAATTGCGCGCTTATCTTCTATTAAAGCCTCAACAGACTTTAAAATTTTAACGAATTTTTTAGGCGCGTCTTGCTCGACCAACTCACCTTGCATGAGTAAATAAATAAATGGTCCTGCGCTACCATCCATAATAGGCACTTCAGAGGCAGATACTTCGATAATAAGGTTGTCGATTCCAAGTCCTGCAATCGCACTCATCACATGTTCAATGGTACCGACTTTGGCATTTTCTTGAACCAAGTTAGAGCACATAAAAGCTTCTTGAATCAGAAATGCATTGGCAGGAATATCAATGGGTGGATTTAAGTCGATACGGCGAAATACAATGCCCCCATCAGCTACATGAGGTACAAAATTGATTAACACTTTTTGTCCGCTATGTAGTCCGATACCACTCGCTTTCACGACTCGTTTCAGGGTGCGCTGTTTCAACATATTCGTTCGGTCTTCATCCAAAATCCGCTATACGTTAGCACATTTACTCTTTGATAAAAAACAAAAAGGTAGCGCCGAGGCGCTACCTTTTTTGAATATGCGTTTTAAAACAGCAGATTAAAATTATTTACGTTGTTGATTCTTTAAATAATCTTGAATGCTCATTGGCGCAGAACGCGGTGCAGCAGTGCTTTCTGTCACAGGTGCATCCTGATTTTGACGCTTACTGATTGCAGGCACATCATCCTCATCAACAGGGTTTGTCGCTTGTTGTTGATATGAGGAGCTCGAAACGCTCACAGGTGCACGGCGCTTGACTTCAGCATCGTTGGCATTGCGGGTTAAACCTGTGGCAATTACAGTCACCCGAATTTCATCACGTGCATCTGGATCAAATACGGTGCCAAAGAACACTTCGCCTTCGTCTAAATCGACGATTTGGTTCACAACATCCGTGATGATTTCTGTTTCACGTAAAGTCACATCTGCGCCACCAGTGATGTTAATTAAAACACCTTTAGCATTCATGATATTCACGTTATCAAGCAGCGGGCTACGAATAGCAAGACGTGCAGCTTCTTCAGCGCGATCAACACCACTGCTCTTACCTTCACCCATCATTGCATAACCGCGTGTACTCATTGCAGTTTTCAAATCGGCGAAGTCAAGGTTAATATGACCAGGACGCACCACCAGATCAAAGATACTGCGTACGGCGTTCAACAATACATCATCTGCTTTGCGATACGCATCTTGCATTGAAATATCACCATAAACGCTGAGTAAGCGTTGGTTTGGAATGATAATCAATGAATCTACATGCGCCTCGAGCGCCTCAATGCCTTTTTCAGCCGAACGTTGACGACGACGACCTTCAAAGTTAAACGGTGTCGTCACGACACCAACAGTCAAAATCCCCATTTCTTGGGCAATTTCTGCAACCACTGGCGCTGCGCCTGTACCTGTACCACCACCCATACCAGCAGTGACAAAGACCATGTCCGCACCTTCAAGATGTTGACGAATCAGTTCACGGCTTTCTTCAGCGGCAATTTGACCTACATCTGGGTTTGCACCTGCGCCCAAACCACGAGTGCTTTGCTGACCCAATTGGATTTTAAATGGTGCATTCATACGATCAAGTGCTTGCTTGTCTGTATTGGCACAAACAAATTTCACACCTTTGATGTCAGACTGAACCATGTGTTGCACAGCATTACCGCCGCCGCCGCCTACACCAAACACAGTAAAACGGGCTTGACCGTTGTTATCGGTTTGTTCATCTTCTAAAAATTCAAATGAAGCCATGACCTTAAAATTTCCTAATAAAATGGCAGTCAGTTAAGCCCGTATACTGCCTTGATCTTCAATAATAAAAATTGTTTTTAGGATGCTTCCCATTCACAGTCTTGTCAAGCACATGACAAGTTGCTTACAAGTTGCTAACAAGATTCCCAAAAAACTAAACCTAAAAAATGCCTTTTAATTTGTTATTCAGTGCATTCCAGCCGTTCATCATACGTTCTAACATCGGACGTTTTGATGTTTCTTCTGGTTCTTCCACCGACTCTTGTAATTCACTCTGGCTAAACAGCAATAAGCCTGTTGCGGTTGAATACATTGAGCGACGTAATGCAGGTAAATGTTGCTCGTCTGCATAGACCTGTAAAGGTGGATTCCCCAAATGTGCAGATACACCCAGTATACGTCTAGATAAAGTTACCATGCCTTCGATTTGACAGACATCACCACTTAATACCACGCCATGATACAAACTTTGTAATGCACCGCGGTTTACCAATACATCACGCACCATACCAAGAATTTCTTCATAACGCGCAATAATAATTTCAGACAACTCAATCCGACTAATCGACTGTGGGCCATCGATGGCTTCAAACTCAATCATATGATCAGGTTTGACTTGATGAATATCAACACAACCATAAAGCAATTTTAAACGCTCTGCTTCATCGGTTGTGGTCTGCAAAACGGCTGCAATATCACGGGTGACATTTTCACCACCCCGTTGAATCGTATGTGCAAGAACCAAATGACCTTCTATATAGACGGCAATATTGGTCGTTCCTGCACCAATATCGAGTAAACATACACCGTATTCTTTCTCGTCTTTAAGGAGTGAGCCTTCTGCTGTTGCAAGACATGAGATCACCATTTTCTCAACAAAAATATTCGCACCTTTCATAGCGCGGTCAAGATTTTGCATAGTGCTAATGGGCAACATCATCAATTGATAATGCGCAGTCATGCTGTTGGCAGACAAGTTAATCGGGTTATGAACCCATTCTGCTGAGTCATCTAGCTCAAAACCCAAAGGCACAGCACTGGCCAAGTAATGGTCTGGAGTCATATGACTGGCTTTTGCAAGTTCCAATGCTCGTACCACTTCTGTGGTGGTAATCGTACGTTCAGGGTTCGCAATTGGGGTGCGACCTGAGGCATAGAAACTTTGTAATTCAGTACTTGGTATAGATACCCAAGCAGAATGCACGCGGCACTCTGCCATATCTTCGGCTTCTTGAACGGCATTTTTAATCGCAGTGATGACTTTTTCTAGGCTGACAATTTTGCCTTTATTCATGCCTTTATTGCGTGCGCTAGCCATACCAATGACCTGAATATTATCAGGGGCATGAACTTTACCAATTAGAACTGAAACTTTATGTGTCCCAATGTCTATTGCAACAACTGAGGGAACAGCTTCATTCATCATCTACTACCACTTTCTTCATTGTTTATGTATGGCACGAGGCCTATTTATAAAGCCATGTATTATGGCTTTGCGACTCTTGCATCTGCAACGCTTATGTCATCAATGGTTACAACAAACTGACCATTTACTATTTTAGGAGGTGCAGAGTTTTTCCATTGAATCGCCAATCCATTTCGATAGCGTAAATCAATGGCAGATACTTTAGACCATACGGGTTTCAGGTCGGTTTGAGCCATATGACTTAAACGTTGTAACTTACTCATGGTCTGATCTTGGTCCACAATAATGCGTAAACCTGTGTCGAACTGCATAAACCACGTTCGACGATCTGTTAAATACAACTCTTTCAAACGCATATTCGCCGGATGAAATAGTTGGTTAATCTCATTATAACGACGCATCATGACTTTAGACTGATCTAAAGGACCATGTAATAAAGGCAAATTCGGATAGTTTCGAGAAACAGCTTCCGAAAAAACGTTACCTTCATCACTGAGCAAACGCCCCGTCCCCCAGCGTGCAATTGCATGACTTGGCATAACACGAACCCGAATACTATTGGGCCATGCACGGGAGACGACGACTCGATCAACCCAAGAAATTTCTAAAGTACGATCACGTATTTCCTCTAAATCAGAGGTAAAATAATTGTCTTTCAGTACAGCAGATAAATGCTGCGTAATGTGTTTCTTTTCTACTTCCGAATGTATACCAACCACTTCCAAAGTCGCAACTTTTGCATCGGTAATGACTTTATATAAGCCATAAAAGCCGAGCAAGAGCACACAAAACGCCACAGCAAGTAACAGCCAGCCGCCCGCATTGATCATTTTTTCACGGCGAGTGGGTGGCTTCTCATGGATTGAAGTAATCGCTACGCGTTTTCGGCGCATTGCTGCTGGAAGTTGTGCCATGGTTTAGTGCGTTTCTTTGCTAAGCGTTTGTTCAAGAATCGCGATACATAGCTGATCAAAACTATAACCTACCGCATTGGCCGCTTTAGGCACCAACGAATGACTGGTCATCCCGGGTACAGTATTGACTTCGAGTAGCCAGAAATTACCTTGCTCATCTTGCATGGCATCAATACGTCCCCAACCACATGCACCCACCGCTTGAAATGCACGTAAGCACAGATCCTGAAGCTGCTTTTCATCATGATCCGACAAGCCAGATGGAATGCCGTATTCGACATCATTCCGCATATATTTAGCGTCATAATCGTAAAATGCAACATCCGCAGGGGGTTGTAAACGAATCACTGGAAGTGGTTGACCATTTAAGAACGAAATCGTGTATTCACGCCCTGTAATCCACTGTTCTGCCATAACCACAGCATCATGCTGAACCGCTTTGGCAATTGCACTGGCTAAATCTTCTGCTTTTTCAACCTTACTCATACCGACACTTGAACCTTCGTGTACTGGCTTAATGATTAAAGGTAAACCCAAGCTCGCAATGACTTCGTCTAAATTGGTGTCTTGTGAAACAATTCGATGTGGTGCTGTAGGCAATCCTGAACCTTGCCAAATTTGCTTGGTTTTGACTTTATCCATACCAATGGCAGAACCTTGAACACCAGTACCAGTATACGGTACATTCAACCACTCTAATACGCCTTGAATCTGACCGTCTTCACCGCCACGACCATGCAAAACAATAAATGCGCGATCGTAATTTATAAGTTCAGTCACACTGCGCTCTTGCGGATCAAATCCTTCTGCATTCACACCTGAACGAATCAATGCTTCAAGTACAGCCTTTCCACTATCTAATGAAACCTCACGCTCTGCAGATTTACCACCAAGCAATACAGCAACTTTGCCGAATTTAGAAGCATTTGACACGTTTATATCCTTAAACTTATAAAGTAGGTCGATTTAACGAAACCACAATTCCGTGATTCTTTTAAACATCCATTATTTTAAATAAAGCTGATTTTGAGCCAATTCAATTGAAATCGCTCCCACGTTACCCGCACCTTGTGTTAATAACAAGTCATTCGCTTGTAACACTTTTTGTATCACATTTTGCAAGTTGCCTTCCACTGGATCAACTAAAATCGGCTCTACTTCACCACGCAGCCGAATACTACGCGCCAGCGAACGACTATCCGCGCCCACAATTGGCTTTTCGCCAGCAGCATAAACCTCAAGCAGTAGTAATTGATCGACTTGCGACAACACATCAACAAAATCATCAAAACAATCACGGGTACGACTGTAACGATGCGGCTGAAATAACATCACCAAACGGCGGTCTGGATGGCTGGCACGAGCCGCTTTAATAGTCGCTTCCACTTCTTTCGGATGGTGACCATAATCATCGACCAATTTAACAGTACCGTCATCATGCTCAAATTCACCGTGAATTTGGAAACGACGACCTACACCACTAAAACTTTCAAGCGCACGTGAAATCGCCGCATCAGAGACACCTTCATCAGTTGCAATACCAATCGCAGCCAAGGCATTTAAAATATTATGCACACCTGGCATGTTCATGGTTAAACGTAAGGGCTCTTTATTTTTTCGCAATACCGTAAAGTGCGATTGCATCCCCACTTGTTCAACATCCACCGCACGAATATCGTTGTGTTCTTCAAAACCATAGGTCAATACAGGTCGACCAATACGCGGCATAATTTCGCGAATATTGGCATCATCACCACAGACCACCGCCAAACCATAAAATGGTAGTTTCTGTAGGAACTGAATAAAGGTATCTTTTAAGATGTCAAAGCTGCCGCCATAGGTATCCATATGGTCGGCATCAATATTGGTGACAATCGCCGCCATGGGCTCTAAGAACAAGAATGACGCATCAGACTCATCTGCTTCCGCCACGATATAACGACTCGCACCTAGCGCAGCATTTACGCCCGTACGATTTAGTAAACCACCAATCACATAGGTTGGATCCATGTTTTCTTCCGCCAACATACAGGTCACTAGACTTGTCGTTGTGGTTTTACCATGGGTACCTGCAACCGCAATCCCGTGACGGTAACGCATCAGCTCACCCAGCATTTCAGCACGGCGAACTACAGGAATACGATGTTCAATGGCCGCTTTAATTTCTAAATTCTCAGTATCAATCGCTGTTGAAACCACCAGCACATTGGCGCCTTTAATATTTTCTTCAGCATGACCAATATGCACTTTAATGCCATTTTCTTCCAGCTGCGCTGTGGTTTTAGAGGCTTTAATGTCAGAACCCGACACTTTATAGCCTTGGTTTTTAAGCACTTCTGCAATACCACACATACCTGCCCCGCCAATCCCCACAAAATGAATGTGTTTGATACGGCGCATTTCAGGAATTTTAATCAGGCTTTTTGCTTTATCAGCTGGACTTGATGGAGACATAATCTACTCTAAAACTTACAAATCTTGAATTAAACCAACCACGCGTTGTGTCGCATCGGGTTGGGCGTGTTGACGTGCCTTTACCGCCATTTCCATAAGAAGCTGACGGTTCATCAACGGTGCTAATACATCTTTTAACGAATCTGGGGTCATACTGCTTTGTGGGCAAATTTTGGCTGCACCAATATTGGCTAAAAACTTGGCATTGGCAGTTTGATGATCATCTACAGCGCTCGGCAATGGGACAAATACCGCAGCCACACCCGCCGTCGCCACTTCGGTCACTGTAAGCGCACCTGCCCGACAAATAATCAAGTCGGCATCGCTATAGGCTTTTGCCATATCGTCAATAAACGGTTTTACTTCAACCTGTAAATGCTCAGGTGAATTTGCATAATGCGCTTGGGTGCTGTCTTGTTTATTTTGACCGCATTGATGATACACATTTAAAGGTACATCTAACTGTTTTAATGCCAACGGTACATTTTCATTTAAAGCTTGCGCACCGAGTGATCCGCCCACAATTAAAATATTTAGGGGCTGATGGGTATCCATACGCGCTTTATAGCGAAATGATGGATTATAAATAGCCGAAATTTCTGCGCGTACAGGGTTACCTGTGGTCACCACTTTATCTGAGCGTGGAAAAGTATTTGGAAACGCTTCACAGACCACTTTTGAAATACGTGCCAACTGTGTATTGGTAAAACCTGCCACCGCATTTTGTTCATGCACAATCACGGGAATACCTAAAAGACGAGCCGCCAAACCACCTGGTCCAGCCACATAGCCGCCAAAACCCGCCACAGCATCCACCTTGAGTTTCTTCATATAGCGCATGGCACTGAGTGTGGCTTTTAAGATTTTAAACGGTGCTGCCAATTTACGCACAATACCATTACCACGCACCCCTTGAATGTCAATCGCGTAAATGGGAATATCATGTTGTTGTAATAAACGATTTTCCATCCCTGTTGGCGTTGCTAACCACGATACCTGACAACCTTCCTGTTGCAATTGCTTTGCGACAGCAAGTGCTGGAAATACATGACCGCCGGTTCCGGCTGCCATCATCATGATGTGTTTAGGTACTTTTTGCGAGGTTTGGATCACGATCTTAATTCTTCAATTCAAAATAAATATTTAAGGTATTGTCTAAAAGCAATTGTAATCACAAACACATATTGGTAAAAGTTTATTTACTTTTTTTCACCAATCATTTCATTGTTTTTTTCTGCCGAAACCAAAGTTTAAACTAGTTTTGTCATAAACTGAGAAAAAATGAACAGCTATTCAGTTGCAATTTAGTCAACGGGTTCACTTTATTTTCCAAAATGATAAAAAAGAGCCCCGAAGGACTCCTTTGAAGCCGCATTTTAACTGTATTTTAAATTCCGCTTATGCTTTCAAGCCTGCTTCTAAAACGTTAAACAAGTCATCTGCTATCGACGTTCCAAATTGATCATCAATTTCACGGATACAGGTCGGACTGGTCACGTTAATTTCAGTCACATAGTTTCCAATGACATCGAGTCCAACAAAGATGAGACCTTTTTCACGCAGGAATGGACCTACTTTTGCGGCAATCGCTTTGTCATTTTCAGTCAGTGGTCGTGCTTCACCGCGACCGCCCGCCGCTAAGTTTCCACGTGTTTCCCCATTTTGGGGAATACGTGCCAAGCAATACGGTACAGGCTCACCATTGATCATGAGAATGCGTTTATCACCATCGACGATTTCAGGGATATAACGCTGCGCCATGATCGGTTGTTGACCCAATTCAGTCAGCATCTCAAGTGTTGAACCAATGTTTACGCCGTCTGCTGTAAGGCGGAAAATACCCGTCCCCCCCATACCATCGAGTGGTTTTACAATCACGTCTTGGTGCTGCTGAATAAACTCACGAATCAAGCTTTGTTGTGAAGTCACCAGCGTAGGCACTTGGAGTTCTGGGAACTGCGTTGCAAAGAGTTTTTCATTGCAGTCACGTAAGCTTTGCGGTTTGTTAATAATCCACGCGCCTTCGCGTTCTGCCTGCTCTAAAATGTAGGTGGTATAGACAAAATTCATGTCGAACGGTGGATCTTTACGCATTAAGACGACGTCATAATCTGCAATCGATTCTTTTTGTTTTTCACCCAATTCGAAATAATGATCGTAATCTTCAAAGACTTTAAAGGGCGAGATCAAACCGAAGGCTTTGCCTTGGTCAATATAGAGGTCTTGTTGTAATGCATAACCAAGTTCATGACCACGGCGTGACGCTGCCCAAAGCATGGCCATAGATGAGTCTTTTTTAAGGTTTACATTTTCGATGGGATCCATCACAACAAGTACGCGCATCTGTCTGTGCTCTTTTTCAAAATGAATTTGTGAATGAGTATAGCCGAGATTATTCTTTTGTTTATTCTTGTTTTTGCATGAGTTATTTTGTAGAGATGCATAGGCTATGTTTAATCTTTAAGGAGTCCTGCTATGCAACAGCCTATTGTTAGCTTTGATTTGGATAATGAAAACCACTGGTTCGATTATTTAGCCTGTGGTCATACACAGCATGTTCGGCATGATCTAGCGTGGCAAAACCTACCTTGGGTCATGACTGAAGAAAGACGTAATGGAAAGTTAGGGATGATGTTGGAATGTAAGCTGTGTGATGAGTTATGATTCAAGATGAATCAATATTTTTAACTGCTAACATTTGAAATACAACGTTAATTGTAAATTTTTATGAACAATCAAATAAAGACATATAATTCTGACACAGGAACCGTCATTCATCTAAAAATGAAAGGAAATCTTTTAAAAAGCCAAATCACCCTAAGCTGTTTTATGCTAACCTTTTTTGACCTATTATTTTTATATTTAAGTTATGAGGCTTACACTAATAAAGAAGGCTACGAATCATATTTGGCATTTTTTTAATACTCATTCTTCTTATAAAAATTCATTATGATGATAGAAGAAATAGGAAATGGGTAACACACGCAGAAGAATTTTTTTATATTTCTAAAAATGGTATAACGATTTCAAAAAAAATCCAAAATCAAACATTGCGAACAATAGATATAAACACCCAAACTATAAATGAAATTTCTTATAGTCGTTGGCGAGGTGGAGCATATCCTCCCTATTTACCAGACTATATGGCTGTAAACATATATCTTCACACACATAAAAAGAATTATTCATTCGGCATTAATCTTGATAAAAATGAAGTGGAAGAGTTTATAAGCGTATTACGCTCATTGATCATGCAATACCAAGAACCTAGGCATTTTATTTTTGCTTCACATTCACATTTAGAAAGTAATTCAGATATAAGTAAAAAATAAATCATAGAATTCGAAAGCTAATGTTTGAACAAATAAAATTAAAAGTTAAATCAAAAAAAAGGAAGCCTCAGCTTCCTTTTTAAAATTTTAAGCAAACTTAGATTCCATACTTCACACGGTAATCTTCCATTTTCGCCAAAGCCTCTGCATCACCTTTCGCATCTAAATAATCCATTAAATCTTTCATGGTAATGAGTGCATGCACTGGAATCTCTAACTCTTTTTGAACTTCCTGAATTGCAGATAAACTGCCCTGACCTTTCTCTTGACGATCAAGGGCAACCAAAACACCTGCGATTTTCGCCCCTGCATTTTTCAGAATCGTCACCACTTCACGAATGGCGGTACCGGCTGTAATCACGTCATCAATGATCCAGACTTTTTTACCCTCAACAGATGCCCCCACCAAAACACCACCTTCACCGTGATCTTTAGCTTCTTTACGGTTAAAGCCCCAAGGCACACTCACACCGTGGTTCTGTGACAAAGCCACTGCAGTCGCTGCTACAAATGGAATCCCTTTATAAGCAGGACCAAAAACCACTTCAACATCATCACATTGAACCAGTTTATCTGCATACCCAGAGGCCAAAACTGTTAAAGCCTCACCATCATTGAGCAAGCCAGCATTGAAAAAATAAGGACTCACACGCCCTGATTTTAAAGTAAACTCACCAAATTTAAGCACACCACGTGATAATGCTAATTCGATAAATGCTTGAGGCTGAAAAGTCGCAGGCGTTGTCATGAGGTGCTCCAAAATTCATAAAGAGAGGTTATGACTGCGCATGATACCAAAGAGTAGCTATCCGAGTGATCAAAAAATTCTAAGAGTCGTTTCAATCAACGTTAACGGCTTACGTTCATCTGTGACTAAGGGTTTATTGGAATGGATGGAACAATCTGAAGCAGATGTGATTTGTATGCAAGAAAGTCGAATTACGCATGCCCAGTGGACGGATAAATTTAAGCCTGAAGGTTGGTATACGCACCTTTTTCCTGCGGAACGTCCAGGTTATGCAGGCACCGCCATTTATAGCCGATTGCCTTTTCTATCGGTCACCAACGGTTTAGGTTTTGAACTGGCAGACTCTCAAGGTCGCTTTATTTCAGCAGAATTTGATTTAGGCTTGGGTCAATCTGCATATATCTGTTCGCTTTACTTACCTTCAGGTTCTTCAGGTGATGAAGCTCAAGTACGTAAAGATCACTTTTTGGAACAATATGGTCAGATTCTTAAACAATGGCGTGATGAGAATAAATCCGTGATTGTTTGCGGTGACTACAATATTGTACATAAACGTATTGATATTAAAAATTGGTCAGGCAACCAAAAAGCATCTGGCTGCCTACCCCATGAACGTGCTTGGCTTGATCATATTTATGATGAACTCGGTTATGTCGATACTTTCCGTGAAGTTCGTAAAGAGGCTGAAGTCTACTCATGGTGGTCGAACCGCGGTCAAGCTCGCGCGAAGAACGTTGGCTGGCGTATCGACTACCATGCTTGTTCACCCGACTGGAAAAATCGTACGGTAAATGCTTGGGTTTATAGAGACCATTGGTACAGTGACCACGCCCCAGTCATTATTGACTATGTCATTTAAATCAATCGAGCACTGAGTGAACACTTGTTTACTCAGTGTGCGCGAATGGCTCACAGAATTTGTCGTATTCTCTTATTTTTATTTGATCATGCAAAGTGCATTATTGTCGCACAGCACAGGGACTTGTCAGGATGACAAATAAGGATTGGACGCTGTAGGATGAAAAGGAAATAAATTTATTTATTTCTCAAGGATGAACGACATTGGACGTTGAATTGAGACCCGCATAATCAGGATGATTCGATGCGGGTTTTCTCTTTTCTAAGTATCTACTATTTTTAATGATCTATTTCCAAGCCCCAAAAATCACTAACTTTTCATTTTTTTATAAAACTCATCACTTCATAAAATATACGATGCCAATACAATCCAGTGCTCATTCGTCATTCTAAATATCCACATTTTTAAAGTTCAGTTTTTAAATATTCAAATTTCTATACATCATCTTATAAATTGAACATGACAATTTGATGAATTGATTCTCCTGCAAATCCACTCTAGAGCCGTAAGCTAATTTGGGCTAATCTACCTCTATTGATTTTCAACCATAATTTAAAATACAGGTTTAAACATGCTTAAAGTATATGGGATTAAAAATTGTAGCTCGATGAAAAAGGCATTTGATTTACTCAACGAATTGGGGCTTGCTTATGAGTTTCATGATTATAAAAAACAAGGAATTGATGCAGATACGGTAAAAGTCTGGTTAGATCAAATTGGCACTGAGGTGGTACTCAATAAAAAAGGTACTACATGGCGCAAGCTAAGCACAGCTGAGCAAGAAGCTGCTTTAGGCACTGAAGCAGGTCTCATACAAGCCTTAACCACACATAACAGTTTGATCAAGCGCCCTATTATTGCAACGGGTAACGCTTTCGTCGTGGGTTTTGATGAAGCCATGATTCGTGGTCTAAATTAAGCGATTTAACAATATTTTTAAAATGAGCCCAATGCCATTCAATCAAAAAAGCCGAGCTATTGCTCGGCTTTTTAATATCTTTGAATATAGTGATGCCTAATTAGTTCGCACGCACCCAAGTTTGGTTACGACCTAAGGCTGCGACACCAATGAAACCACGAAGCTCAAGTTTTTTACCACCCGCAGCTAACTTACCTTTTAATTTGTAAGTTTTGCCAGATTGTGGGTCTAAAATTGAACCACCTTCATAGCTTGTGCCACCTGAATTTTTCAAGTTACGTACAATGGTTAAACCTTTGAGGGATTTATTTTTGTATGTTCCTTCGCATTTTTTGCAGGCGTTTTCTTCACCTGGTGTCAAAACACTTTGAATGCTTGCAGTCAGTGTTCCATTCGACTGTTCAGTGAATTTCACAACAGCTTTGGCTTGTTTGGTTTTGTCATCTATCGTTTTCCAAACCGTGCCATCTAATGGGTCGGCTGCATTGGCGAAAACCGTGGTTGCAAGTAATCCTAATGCTAGAGCTATTTTTTTCATTTTATTCATTTCCCTTGTCTTTCTTGACTTTTATATTATTAAAAATTCATAACAATTAAGCAATTTTTGAATGTGACTATTTAGTGTAGCCTTGTAAAGGCAGCCTACCAATAATAAGCATTTTCACCGCAATATGGAAAAAAAATGAAGATAAATCCACTATTGAAACAATATATTACAGAATCAATTTTAAAATCTACTCTGCGTTTCCCCAGTCGATTGAACCTTCCCCCTACCGTATTACGTGTGGCACTTGAACAGCTGAGCAAAGTCTTTCCTCAACCCAAAAATGTTGCGTTCAAGGCACTCAGAATTGCAGGTATTCGAGCGGAAGAAATTAAACCGCAACCTGAAACCACCCAGCTGATTTTCCATATTCATGGCGGCGCATTTTTCTTGGGTTCAATGAACACCCACCGTGCATTTATGAGCGAGATTGCTTTACGCACACAAATGCAAGTGTTGCATCTGGATTATCCCTTGTCACCTGAACAATGTTTTCCTGACGTAGGTGAGGCCATTTACGATGTGTATCGAATGTTGCTTGATCAAGGTGTTTTGACAAAAGATATTATTGTGTCAGGAGATTCTTGTGGGGCCAATTTAGCACTCGGTTTGGCTTTACGCTTAAGAGATGAAGACCCTAAACTTCTGCCCAGCGGTCTCATGCTGATGTCTCCTTTTTTAGATTTAACTTTAACCAGTGAATCGCTGCGTTATAACCAAAAACATGACGCACTGCTTTCTATAGAAGTTCTTGAAACAGGAATGAGTCATTATGTGCCCAAAGGTATAGATCGATCCGACCCTGCACTGTCGCCAATTTTTGCAGATTTAAAAGGTTTACCGCCTACCTTGGTGCAAATTGGTTCGAAAGAAATTTTAATGGATGATGCAAAGCGTTTTGAAGAAAAAGCCAAAGCCGCTGGCGTTAAAGTCGAATACAAATTGTATACCGGTATGTGGCATAACTTTCAAATGTTTAGCGCATGGTTTGACGAAGCCAAACAGGCCTTGGCAGATATTGCGGAATTCGCGCATAAGCTCGATAGAAACTAAATATATACTCAAAACTTAAAGGAGCTACGTGCTCCTTTTGTCTTTTTTACCTCTTATATTCAATCATTATTCTGCTTTGCATCAGTATCCGACGAAGTGAATGAATAAGCGTGATACAGCCGACAATAATTTAAAATAAAACCTATTCTTTCAACATTTTAAGTATATTCCAAAATTGTACATAGTTTAGACGTTTGCTATATTAAAACTCTTGAAAAACCACTTCAACGCATCATATTGAACAGGCAGGCTCACAATGAGAAAAACAGTTTATTCAGAACGTCGCCGTAAGATTCATATCGTTGTTAGAAATATCTTCAAAAAATTGGGACTATCCTCATGGCTCAATCCGAAAAACATAAGCGCATTAGAAACTGACCCTTTGACTGGTATTTATAATCAATTTGGTATTAACGTTTACTTAAAAGAGTTGCGTCACAGCCCGAAGCAAAATTATGCGATTGTGTTACTTAATCTGGATAACTTTAAAGATATTCAACACAGTTTTGGGCTTAAAGCAGCTGAAAAAGCACTGGTGAAAACCGCTCGACTACTCACTCAAAATATACGTGATACGGATTTGGTCGGCAGATATGGTGAACATGAATTTATTTTAATTCTCTGTGATATTGAGCTCGATGATGCCAATGATGTGGCGCAGCGCTGCTTGAACGTGATTCAAAACACTCCCATTCGCTACAATGCACAACACATTGATTTACATGCCAGCTGTGGCGTGTCGGTTTCAGATGAAGATGCCGTGAGTGACAAAATTTTACAATATGCAGATCGTGCTTTATATCTTGCCAAAATCAGCGGTTTTAATCAGCTTCGTGATCAGCGTGCGGTATTGGGTTAATTCAGGTTTACTTTAAGTTGATGAAGATAAAGATGCGAACTTTAACGCTATTCTTTTCACAATTTTAAAATACAATAAAAAGAGTAGCACGAGGCTACTCTTTTAAGATCAACATTAACCTTTGTTGCTCAGGCTTTAGAACAAGTAGGAAATGCCTAAACCTGCATTGTAACTGCGCGCCTGCCCGTCTAAATCAACACCAACACTGGCATCAAACTGAGTACGCTCATTGAGTGCATAAATTAAGCCCGTACCCAAAGCATATTCGTTATCAAGGCTTTCTTTTTTACGGTACACCAGCTCTGAATATCCAGACCAATCGCCAGCAATTTTATAGCCAATGCTTGGAATTGCAGTCACTGACCAATCACCGTCTTGAACTTCATAGAACATACTCATGCTGGTGTTAACAAGCGCGTTGTATTGATATTGCACTGAAGTACCCAGTGTATAAATATCTTCTTCTGCACTAAAGCCATCATTACCTGTTGCAATTAAAGCTTGAGCAAGCACAGCCATAGACAGCTTGTCATCATCTAGATCGACGCGATGTTTAACTGCAATGCTGACATCCCCTAAACCATCGTCCTCTACAGTTTGACCTTGTGACTTGGCTTGTGTCCAAGCAGGTCCCAACCAGCCCAATTGCAGCTCTGTATTTTCCGCCAAACCTGTACGTAACAACATGTCTGCATTCAAGCTTAGAGTCTTGGTTTTAATGCCAGATGCATCTTTAGATTCAACATATTTTGCAGCGGGTAAACCTTGCTCCCATGCCAAGTTCCCTACAGGGGTAATGCCTGTCCCAAAACCAGTCCCTGGGCGATCAAACGAAAAGTCTGATGCCATGGCACTCATTCCAAGGCTTGAGAGGGAAATAATAAAGCTAAGTTGTTTTAATTTGGTCATGAGAGCACTCAGTTAGGCTAATTCTTTGGTGGTTTTTGCGCCATTATTGCGCAGCAGTTCTAAAGTTTCTTTTTCTTCAGGCAATGCTTGTGACCAATCGATTTTATCAAAATCGCAGTCGAAAAATAAATCACTGATTGAAGACAAAATGGTATTGCCTTCTTCATCTTTGCTGTTTGGATCAACTTTATGTTCAAGCAAGCGTTTTACCGCAGGCACACAAGCTGCACTTGCTGCGTCCCAAAGTGGACCGTAGCATTCTTCAGCATCCCACAAATGGAAGTTGGCTTTGGCTTGAATTAAGGCTTCCAATATATCTAAATGCACTTGTAAGCTCAATTGTTTTTGCTCTGCGCACATCGGTTCGCCCGCTTCGTGTGCTTCACAAATTGCTTCCCACCAATGAAATAATGTGTCTGACCAAACTGACACTGCAGGGCCTTTGTCTTCAATAATAAAATTTGGATTAAGACCTTCTGCCAACAGGTGCTGAACCTGCTCCAGGTCAAGTTCTTCCAAAGCCTGTACAAATACTTGTTGTTGCGCAGTTAGCATGTCTGAGTCTCATATCAATTTGAAGGAATATTATGCCCAATAATGTTTAACTTTGTTTGATATAAATGATCACTGGCGAATTTAGATGAGTTTGATCTGAAAAGATGGACTAAAAATAAAAATACTGACTGATAAAAAAAGCCCCGTAGGGCTTTTTGTCTTAGACTTCATCTTCATCCAAAGCCAGATCATCTTGATCATCTTGATCATCATCTTTTAATGCAATCGGACCACCGCGTGGATTTTCTTTTTTCTCAAATACATGTTCTAAACTGCGTTTAAGGCGGTCAATGGCACCATGTACTGCGGTATCTATATTGTGTCCTTTATGATTGACCACCACAGGTTTAAATCCTGCAGGTCTTGCTTCAATCATACAACGAATATCTTCTGCGCCACCTTTAGGCCCATTTTCATCGCTAAAGTGCACTGAAAAATGGGTGATTTTCTCGGTATGGCGTTGAAACTCTGCAGTGAGCTCTTCGCGTACATAATCTATTAAACGTTCACTATTTTGAATATTTTTATCTGTACGGATTTCAATGTTCATAAATATCATCCTCACTTTTTCAAATCATTTTCGTGCAACTATTTTAATCTTGGCACGTTTGTCACTTGTTATTTAAAGCTCATGGCACATCTTCAATTTTAGTTTGGAATAGAACCTCCCTAGTTGAATAATGAACACTTTCAGAGTCTGCAGATCTGAGTCCTTATACTTCGAATATCGGATGTATCTGAAAATTATGCAAGTGCTATTTTAAAAATTTATCAAAAGGATAACTGATTGTGACAAGCGCTTACTTACTTGGACAGCAACATATTGATGCGATTCAAACTACACCCTATTCAAGAGATCTCACTGATGATCATGGTCAGCCGCTACACCTAAAAGGATGTTCATTGGTATACATTGTCATCTGTTGGGAGACCTGTACGCTTTAAAGCATTGCAAAAATTTCTAGATTATGTTCAGGCTCATGATCAAGTTTGGATGTATCGTCGTGGCGATATTGCAGCTCATGGGAAGATGCGTATGGACATTGGGTTACTGATTATTGCGGGCCTGATTCCGATTATTAATCACTCGTTTTATGCAGACTTTCCAAAATGGTTGCATACCTCGTGCCATTCGGATATCAACTCAATATGTTGAATAGCAATCATTCTAGATACGTTATTCAATCACCTGAATATACAGCATCCTAAAATCCGCGCGAAATACAACTAGACCATTGATTTATATTGTTAATTTTAGCTTATCCTCAGGCTTCAGCCAGAAGCTTGGGCTTTTTTTGATTTTTTGATCATTTTTGGCTTTATTTTTGCTAAAGAATCGTTATTCTGTAACCGCTTTCTCTGGGGATTTATTTTATGAAACTGACTCAAATCGTTGCATCCTGTGCATTGACTTCAGCTGCTGCATTCACTCAAGCAGCACCTATCTGGCAAGACTTTAGCATTACGGGTTTATATGGTGAAAACTACAAATCACCTTTTGTTACTCAAAATGAAAAAGTTGAACAAAGCACTATTACTGCTGAATATGCAGCGGGTTTAAAATATGGTGATTTCTTTGCCTTTGCTGATCGTTCAAATAACGATCCAGATGGGAATGAAACTTATTTTGAAGTTGCACCACGTTTAAGCCTGGGGGCAGTCACGGGCAAGAAACTTGAAGTCGGCCCCATTAAAGATGTTTTAGTGGCGACAACTTGGGAAGGTGGTGAAGGTTTTAACAACTACCTTTACGGTATTGGTTTCTCATTAGATATCCCTTATACCCAATATGCCAACATCAACTTTTATAAAGCTGAAAATGACAATACTGACGATGACTATCAATTAACCATTACCTATGCAGTGCCATTTAAACTGGGTTCAGAAGACTTCTTAGTCGATGCATTTTTAGACTGGTCTACCGCTGAAAAAACCCATGCCAGCGAACTCAACTGGACAAGCCAATACAAGTGGAATGTAGGTAAACATATTTCACCAGAAACTAAGCTTTATGTCGGTATTGAGCATTCCGTGTGGAATAACAAATATGGTTATAAAGGCGTTAATCAGAACGATGTCAGCGCATTGGTTAAATACCACTTCTAATTTATTTTTAAATCGATGAATATTAAAGCAAGACTTCGGTCTTGCTTTTTTTGGACCCAACCATTCACTCCAATAAGACGATATGCTCATGCACTTTATTATTCGACCTGCAATGCCCCAAGACCTGATTCATATTCAAAAAATATATAATCATGAAGTGAGCCAAGGACTGGCGAATTGGAATGATCAGCCCTTTGACCTAGAGCATTTTCACAACTGGTTTATACAGTTAAATGAGCAGCAATTTCCTTTGTTTGTCATTGAGGATATGACTCAACAGACGATTGCGGGCTATGCTGATTATTCAAGTTTTAGAAAAATCGCGGGGTTTCGTCATACCGTTGAACATTCTGTTTTTATCGATCCCCACTATGCCCGATTGGGCTTAGGTTTACGCTTACTTGAGCATTTAATTGCGCACGCTAAAACACAGCAGCTACATGTCATGGTAGCGGCCATTGATCATGAAAATGTAGGTTCTATTAAATTGCATGAAAAGCTGGGCTTTAAGCACACAGGCTATTTACCACAAGTCGGTCAAAAATTTAACCAATGGCGTGATCTGGTTTTGATGCAACTCATGCTTTCCGATGAATCAAATTCTTGATCAAGTACTTCATCAAAGCTTGAGTTAAAATGCCTGACTAAATCAGTTTTTCGTTGCCAATTTCGCTGGACAACATACTAATGACCGCAAGATTACTCTTTTTAGCATATTGATAAAAATCTTGGAGCTGGGTAAAAGCCAAAATCAGTTCTTCCACTTCACTGTCCGCATGTTCACCCCAATAATGTGGATACACCTTGGATGCTCGAAGTTCATCAGCTTTGTAACGCTTTCTAAAGTCACCTGTGGTCAATCTGCTTAACTGATGCTCTATCTCTGAGACCAAAACCACGGTGTTATATCTGACAGGGCTTTGCTGGGCAGCATCATGAAAGGGTGGATGTTGGAACACTGGATGCTGCGCACTAATGTTATACGATAATGGCGGTTCGCCTGCTACATCTTGCCCCGTTAATAGAAAATGCAATGCATGCCAAGTTTTACCCAAGGAGAGTTTGGTTTGAATACTGGATGAGGCTTTGACATCCTCAAGGGTGGTTGCGCGAATAATCAATTGTTCTAAATCATAAGGATGAATTGTCAGCAGCAGTGCTTCCATTTTTTTTGCTTCTTGTTATGTATTGCTCACAGCTTAACCTAAAGCTGAACATGATAAATCAGCGAATCTGTGCTGACAACATTACAAAATGTAAAAAAAGCAGGGTTTTCACCCAGTGTTAAAAATAATGATTCAATTTCATATGAAGACAATGATGTGTTTAAAGATGCCTATGAAGAAGCTCAGCGTATTATTCGTATTAGTGATGAAGTAAGAATCACTTTGGATGAAATTAAGACTGAAGTTACTCCAAAAGAGTCTATAGCAGTAGATAAAGAAATCGACTCAAATATGGATACAGAAAATAGTAAATTTACGAAGCTCACCACTGCAAAACTGGGAACAAAATTAGGATTAAAAACACCTGAAACTTTTGAAAAATTAATCGCAAAAGGTGATTTAACATTGACTGACAATGGTAAACATTTTTTAACGGATTCGGGCAAAGCAATCGGTGGTGAATCTAGAACAGGACAATATGGAATGTATTTTCTGTGGAATGAAAGTACTGAAATTTAATTCCCTCCAAACCTCCCTTCTTGCGTTTCGATATAAAGCAGTGCTTATATCTCGCTCAGGGAGGCTTTAAAAGCTTAAATCGCCACCAACTCCCTGATTCCTTTCTCTGGCATTTCAGCACCAACGCCTTGTGCAACCACTTGCCCACGCGCCATCACGGTATATCCATCTGCCAGCTCTTCTGCAAAATCATAAAATTGCTCAACCAGCACAATCGACATCTCGCCTGCATCGGCAAGTTTACGAATCACTTTGCCAATATCTTTAATAATCGAGGGTTGAATGCCCTCTGTCGGTTCATCCAAAATCAACACTTTGGGTTCAGAAGCCAAGGCACGCGCAATCGCTAGTTGTTGCTGCTGACCACCCGATAAATCTCCGCCACGGCGATGCTTCATTTCGTCCAAGACAGGGAAAATTTCATACAGATGCTCAGGCACTTTTCGAGTTTTCGCACCTGAAAATTTCGCCATCCCAATCAAGATGTTTTCCTCAACCGTTAAGGTAGAAAAAATATCTCGCCCTTGGGGCACATAAGCCAAGCCTTCTCTTACTCGCTGCTCAGGACTGAGTTTCGAAATATCTTTACCATTTAAAAGAATCTGTCCTGACTTGATCGGTAAGATTCCCATCAGGCATTTAAGTAGCGTGGTTTTACCGACACCATTTCGACCCAATACTACTGAACACGCACCTATAGGTGCGCTCAAAGACACATCTCTTAAAATATGACTGCCACCATAGAACTGATTGACGTTTTTAACTTCTAACATGGTCTCTCCTTAACGTCCCAAATACTTTTCAATCACGTCTTCATTGGCTTGTACTTCTGCCAACGTGCCTTCTGCCAATATTGCACCTTGTGCGAGTACCGTGACTTTTTCACTAATGGTGTCGATAAAACTCATGTCGTGTTCCACCACGATCAACGTGTGATTTTTATTAAGTTCTAGACATAGCTCAGCAGTACGCTCTGTTTCTGCATCGGTCATGCCTGCCACAGGTTCATCGAGTAAAATGAGTTTTGGGCGTTGCATGAGTAGCATGCCAATCTCAAGCCACTGTTTTTGACCATGTGACAGTAAACCTGCGGGCTTATGCACGAACTCTTCTAATCGAATTTGTGCCAAAGATTCCTCCAACGCGTTTTGTGCATCAGGCTCAAGGCGCGAAAAGAAGCTTTTTTTAACCCGTTTATCTTTGGGTGCTGCCAGCAGTAGATTTTCCATCACGGTAAAATTTTCAAACACAGTCGGTTTTTGAAATTTACGCCCAATGCCTGCTTCAGCGATTTGCTCGGTGCTCATCTTGGCTAAATCATAGTTTTGACCAAAAAATGCCGTACCTTCCGTTGGACGTGTTTTACCTGTGATCACATCCATGAGTGTAGTTTTACCCGCACCATTAGGTCCAATAATGCAGCGTAATTCACCCTCTTCGATGTACAGTGATAAATCATTTAAAGCACGAAATGAGTCAAACCAAACACTGACTTTTTCTAAATACAGCGCAATACCATGACTAAAATCAGGGCCGGCTACTTTTAAACGACCATAACCTTCACCCATTTGACCGCCATGTTGTTGTGTGTTTAAAACGACATCTGACATTTAGTTTTTCTCCTTTTTAAAGCGATCGAATAACCCAATCACCCCTTTTGGTAAGAAAATGGTCACCACAATAAACAATGCCCCTAGGATCAATAACCACACTTCTGGATATGCCACCGTAAAGTAGGTTTTTACACCATTAATTAAACCTGCACCCAGAATCGGGCCAATGAGTGTGCCACGCCCCCCTGCTGCCACCCAAACCGCCATTTCAATCGAGTTCACAGGGTTCATCTCGCTCGGGTTAATAATCCCAGCTTGTGGCACATAAAGTGCCCCTGCAATGCCTGCAATCACCGCAGATAACACCCATGCTGAGAGCTTGTACCACAGCGTGCGATAACCCAAATATTGCAAACGGTTTTCACTATCACGAATCGCACCGAGCACACGCCCATAGGGTTTATTCATTAAATGACGTAATCCAATAAAACAGGCAAGCAATGCCACAGCTGTAATAAAGCAAAGCGTTGCACGCATTGAGGCAGAGGTAATATCCATGCCTAAAATGGTTTTAAAGCCTGTAAAACCATTGTTACCGCCAAAGCCTGTTTCATTACGGAAGAACAAAAGTGCTGCGGCAAAAGTCATGGCTTGGGTAATGATCGAAAAATATACGCCTTTAATTTTTGAACGAAATGCAAAATATCCAAAGATAAATGCAATGATTCCGGGAACCAAAATCACTAATGCCATGGCCCATAAAATATATTCGGTGCCGACCCAATACCACGGCAGTTCCGTCCAGCTTAAAAAGCGCATAAAGTCAGGTAGGGCATCGCCTGCTGATTCACGCATCAGGTACATACCAAAGGCATAACCGCCTAAAGCAAAGTACAAGCCATGCCCTAGACTTAAAATCCCGGCATAACCCCAAACCAAATCCAGTGCTAAAGCCACCAGTGCCAAACACATGATCTTGCCAATTAAAGTCACCCAATACGCAGATAAATGCAGACTTGAATCACTTGGCAGTAAATGAAACCACGGTAAGATCAGCATGACGACGAAACATGCCGCAATGGCAATCGCGCTAGAAGGCTTATCGGATAGTAATGATGTGATTTTCATAGTCTTACTCCACAAAACGGCCTTTGATGGCAAACAAACCTTGTGGGCGTTTTTGAATAAACAAAATCACAAGAACCAACAGAATAATTT
Source organism: Acinetobacter sp. TGL-Y2 (assembly GCF_001612555.1). Classification (NCBI taxonomy): domain Bacteria; kingdom Pseudomonadati; phylum Pseudomonadota; class Gammaproteobacteria; order Moraxellales; family Moraxellaceae; genus Acinetobacter; species Acinetobacter sp. TGL-Y2. Next base: position 3,225,556 of record NZ_CP015110.1, read on the forward strand.
TGGCAAGGACTGCACCCATGCCAATTTCAAGCACTGTGCCACTAATGCCTAAACCGAGTGCTGCAAGAACGGCACCCCACACTTGACCAACACCACCTACGACGACCACAAGGAATGCATCAATAATGTAGTTTTGACCCAAATCTGGTCCGACATTACCCACCTGCGCCAAAGCACAGCCTGCAAGACCGGCAAGACCAGAACCTAAGCCAAATGCCAGCATATCAATACGACTAGAACGGATGCCGACAGCACGCGCCATTTGACGGTTTTGCGTGACTGCACGGACAAACAAACCAAAACGGGTTTTATTCAGTAAATAAACCAGTAAAAGCAGAACAGCAATGGTGAAGCCAATGATTGCAATTCGGTTATACGGCAGCATCAAGCTTGGGGTCAGTGAAATCCCACCCGACAACCAAGAGATATTCGATACTTCTACATTTTGTGCCCCAAACACCATGCGAACCAATTGCATCAAAATCAAACTGACACCAAATGTGGCTAAAAGCGTTTCAAGCTGACGACCATAAAGCGGGCGAATAATAGTGCGTTCAATCAACATGCCAATTAAGGCACTGACCAAAAATGCTGCAGGAATGGCAATAATTAAGTACCAATCGACATAAGCTGCTAGATGCGTTTTAAATAAACTTTGAATGACGTAAGTGGTGTAAGCACCTATCATGATCAGTTCGCCATGCGCCATATTAATGACTCCCAGCAAACCATAGGTAATCGCAAGACCCAGCGCAGCAAGCAGTAAAATACTCGCGGTACTGAATCCTGAAAACACATGCCCTGTCCATTCGCTGGCTTGAAGCTTGGTTTTAATGCTGCCTTTTGCTTCCACTAAAATGGCTTTTAATTCTGGATTTAAATTCGGCTGTGTCAGTTCTTGTTCCACCAAAGCCAATACTTCAGGACGATTGGATTCTTTTAAAATCTGTGCAGCCTGAATTTTGGTTGCAAGGTCTGAGCTTTCGTAATCTAAACACGCTTTTAACTGTGCTAAACGTGCTTTCACTTTATTATGTGTTTCTTTGACATACAGTTGATTAACCATATTTACATCAATTTCGGTCAGATTATTTTCTAAAATATCAATCGCTTCTAAACGCTGCGAAGCTTCTTCAGATTTTAATTTTATTTTTGCTTGACCAAAGCTGAGTGCCTTACGTAGCGTATTGACCAAGGTCACTTGAGACAAATCTGCTGGCCAAGTGGCAATGGCTTGCTCATTTGGATAGCTAAGCAATTGATCTTCGCCTTTTAAAATATACGTCTGGCCTGAGCCATCGGTATAGAGCTGGTTCTGATCGATATAAGCCACCAACTTGTCTAAGTCTTCAATGCTGGCTGGCCAGTTGTTTAGCATATCTCGACGCTGGGCAAAGTCTGCTCGAACGAATTGTTGAATCGCATCTCCTGAACCAACAGCAGATGTGAGGGGTTGTTCATGAGCAACTGCCGATGGTGTTAAAGTATTTTCTGAAGACTGCGCTTGAGCAGCATTCACGAGAAAAAGTTGAGACAAGATCAAGATAAAAACAGCAAATTGCGTTCGAAAAAGCATTACAAACCTCCCTGCGGAGAGTATTGAAAGAGAGTAGGAAAAATCAAAAAAGCCTGTTGCGATTCACCTAGCAACAGGCACAGTATTATTATTTCGGGATATACGGGCTCCACGGCTCCGCTTTAATCACATTTGGCGTTTTATAAACCACATCAAACTGACCATCAGCACGGATTTCACCAATCATGACGGGCTTATGTAAATGATGATTGCTTTCATCCATTTTCAAGGTATAACCCGATGGTGCAGTGAAAGTTTGACCAGCCATCGCTGCACGTACTTTGTCGACATCCGTTGTGCCGGCTTTTTCAACGGCTTGCTTCCACATGTTAATGCCGACATAGGTCGCTTCCATTGGGTCATTGGTCACAACTTTATCTGCATTTGGAAGTTTGTATTCCACGGCAAACTGTTTATATTTTTCGATAAATTTAGTGTTTGTCGGATTCTTCACTGACATGAAGTAGTTCCATGCCGCCAAATGTCCCACCAGTGGTTTGGTGTCAATGCCGCGTAGCTCTTCTTCACCCACAGAAAATGCCATGACTGGAAGATCAGCAGCTTTAATCCCTTGATTACCGAGTTCACGGTAGAACGGCACGTTTGAATCACCATTGATGGTCGAGATCACCGCAGTCTTTTTACCCGCAGAGAATTTCTTGATGTTGCCTACAATGGTTTGATAGTTGCTGTGCCCAAAGGGCGTGTACTCTTCCAAAATGTCTGCATCTGCAATGCCTTTCGACTTTAAAAAAGCACGCAAAATTTTATTGGTAGTCCGCGGGTAAACGTAATCTGTTCCAAGGAGCACAAAGCGCTGTGCTTTACCGCCTTCTTCGCTCATTAAATATTCAACTGCAGGAATGGCTTGTTGGTTCGGTGCAGCACCTGTATAGAAAATATTTTTAGACTGTTCCTGACCTTCGTATTGCACAGGATAGAATAAGAGCCCATTAAGCTCTTCTACTACAGGCAGCACAGATTTACGTGATACCGATGTCCATGCACCAAAAATCACCGCGACTTTTTCTTGGGTAATGAGTTGTCGTGCTTTTTCAGCAAATAAAGGCCAATCCGATGCGGGATCGACCACGACAGGTTCAAGTTTCTTACCCAAAACACCGCCATTGGCATTGATTTCATTGATCGTCATTAAAGCTGTATCTTTTAATGATGTTTCAGAAATGGCCATTGTTCCAGAAAGCGAATGCAGAATACCCACTTTAATGGTATCGCCATCATTCGCTGCCGCCTTAGTTTCAGATTGGGTTTCTGCTGTTTTTTCGGCTGGCTTTGAACAGCCTGTCAATACAAGGCTCCCCATCATTGCTGCTAAGAGTAATGTTTTTGAGAATAATTTTTGTTGAAACATCATAATTTCTCCAAACCTTTTGGTGTATGAAACATGCATGAGTGTTTTATGGATCTGGACTCGTTATTCAATTTCTGTGCCAATCATTTACAGGTTTAATTTTATACTGGGGAATTTTTTATTATTATCCAAATAAATCAATAATTTAATAATTTAAAATCAAATATTAAATCTGCAAATATATTTACAGTTCATATACGCCATTGATGCTTTACAGTGATGATTATGTGAACGATAAGTGAATACTTTTGATGCACAAAGTGCGGAAAAGATGCAGAAAATTTATACAAAAATGCACAATCAAAACGCGAAAATAAAAAAAGCCCGCAAGAGCGGACTTTTTAAAAACGTGATGATTGAAGAAAAGAATTAGACAATAATATCTGCCAAATTCCCTTTTTGTTCTAACCATTCTTTCCGGTCACCTGAACGTTTTTTGGCCAATAATTTATCCAATAGTCCCGCCGTAAAGTGGCTATCATCTAAATCCAATTGCACTAAACGACGTGTATTCGGATCTAAGGTCGTTTCACGAAGTTGACTGGCGTTCATCTCACCCAAACCTTTAAATCGGGTAATTTGCGGAGATTTGCTTTTGACTTTCTTTAGAATTCCTTCAAGTTCGGCATCATCCAGCGCATAGTGCACATCTTTATTGTCATCGATACGATATAAAGGCGGCATCGCCACATACAAATGTCCAGCCTCAACCAAGGTCGGGAAATGCTTAACGAACAGTGCACAGAGCAAAGTCGCAATATGTAGACCGTCAGAGTCCGCATCGGCAAGGATACAAACCTTACCATAACGCAGTTCAGACAAGTCATCTGAACCTGGATCAACCCCAATCGCAATCGCGATGTTGTGTACTTCTTGAGAGGCCAAGACTTCGTCTGACGACACCTCCCAGGTATTTAAAATTTTACCGCGAATTGGCATAATCGCTTGAAAGTTCTTATCACGCGCCTGTTTGGCTGAACCACCCGCAGAATCCCCTTCCACAATAAACAATTCAGACTGATCTAGGTCATGTCCGACGCAGTCTGACAATTTACCCGGCAAAGTCGGACCTGCCACAATCTTCTTACGTTCAACTTTTTTCGCAGCTTTTAAACGGCGACCTGCCTTAGCAATCACCAGTTCCGCAAGTTGCATCGCAGTTTCAGAGTTTTGGTTCAGCCACAGCGCAAAGGCATCTTTGGCAATATTGAGCACCACACCAGACGCTTCACGGCTCGAAAGTCGCTCTTTGGTTTGACCCGAAAACTGTGGCTCTTGGAACTTAAGCGACAGAATATAGTTCACACCATCCCAAACATCTTCTGCTGCAAGCTTTAAGTTACGTGGCAACAGATTGCGCAGCTCACAAAACTCACGCATCGCATCGGTGACACCTGAACGTAAGCCGTTCACATGCGTACCGCCTTGCGCTGTTGGAATCAGGTTCACATAACTTTCCTGAATTTGTTCGCCGCCTTCCGCATTCCAACAAATCGCAAATTCAGCACTGGCACGCTCTGCATTTCCCGTTGCCACAAAAGCAGGCGCTGGAATAATCTCACGATCTTCCAGTTCATCCATCAAATAATCGACCAGACCATTTTCAAACTGCCATACGATTTTTTCATCGTTAATTTGGTCAATATAATTGATTTGCAAGCCTGCTGCTAACACAGCTTTGGCTTTTAAATTATGTTTTAAGGCTTTTAAGGCAAATTTTGGAGAATCAAAATATTTTACATCGGGCCAAAAGTGAACCATTGTACCCGAAGCACGTTTTGGTGCTTTGCCTTCAAACACTTCAAGTCCAGAAACCGCCTCACCATGCTCAAAAGCCATTTTGTACAGGTTGCCTTGACGCTGAACTTCAACCTCAACACGGTTCGACAGGGCGTTGACCACCGAAATGCCCACACCATGCAAACCACCCGAAAATTGGTAGTTATCAGTGCTAAATTTACCACCGGCATGCAGTTTAGTCATAATGATTTCAATACCACTCTGACCATATTCAGGGTGAATATCAACCGGCATACCACGACCATTGTCTTCCACAGACAATGAGCCATCTTTATAGACTGTCACGGTAATTTTGTTGGCGTGTCCAGCCAGTGCTTCATCGACCGAGTTATCAATAACCTCTTGCGCCAAATGGTTTGGGCGAGTGGTATCTGTATACATGCCGGGACGGCGACGTACCGGATCTAAACCAGATAAAACTTCAAGTGATTGAGCCGTATATTGAGACACGTTGTACTGTTTCCTTATTTTATGCAGTCCGATAAAAACCGAAATGACATCGGTATTTTTTCCACGAAATTTTCCATCGCATGGTTGCCTTGTGAATCTGTGATCACCAAAGCCCGATGCAATCCAGCACTATAATAACGCTGCGCTTCACGATAATCTAAAACTTCGTCACCTTGTTGCAGTAGAACCAAAATTTTGTCTGCATCTTGCACAAATGGCAGCGCCATCTGCGCTAACTGATCAAGTTGTGTATCATCCAACGACCAATTTGGTGTCACTTGATACGGCATCTCGACTTCTGCAAACAACTGACGAAATAGCTGCCATGGTCGCATAGCTGGATTAATTAAAACAGCAGGAACCCCATATTTCGCGACCAATTGCGTCGCGTAGAATCCACCTAAACTACTTCCCACCAACATGACGTCTTCAAGTGATTCAATCAAGCCTGACATTTGCTGCATCACTTGACTGGGTGCTTGATTTAAATCCGGTAGATGGACAGTGACCGCTGTATTTTCTGCGAAATATTGTTTTAGTTGTTGTCCTTTAATCGATAAAGCACTACTTTGAAAGCCATGTAGATAGATAATATTCATCAATTTTTAATTGCAATTCCCAGTAAAGTGCTTTAACTTTTAATGCGAACTTAATCACATATTTGTGGACGTTTTGTACTTAAACCGATCTTGTCCGACAAAAAAAAGAGACAGACTCACAATCATGGTTATCTTACTTAAAATGAGTTCGGGATGAACAACATAAGATAAATACAAGGGATTTTATACAATGATCAATGCCAAAAATAAAGTGTTTCGACATGATCATTCAGTATTAGGATAAAAACGCATGCCGAGTTTAACCCCTCTACACGAAACCTATTGTAAATGGGACCGATCGCCACCGAGCCAAGCTGATGTTTTGGAAGGGATGGCGCAGCTGGTGAGTACACCGCTCAGCAATGTTGTACAAAATTTAATTCAGTCTTTACAGCGTGAAATGTTACTCAGCCTTTTTGGTATGAGTAAGAAAAAATCGCAAGAAATTCAAAAAAAATCATATATGAAAAAGTTTTATCAATTTTCATATGACACGTTATTCAACTATGGCAGTTATTTTTTAGCACCGACTTTACGTAAAATTATCGATCAATTTCCCAATTTGCATGATAAGCCCTTAACACCGAATATGATTTTTTTGGTCAGTGCATTAAACGGCATTATTGGGGATTATTTGCTTAAAAACCATAATCCTTTGGCACTCTCAAGCATGCTTTACGACCATTATGGTGCAGTGCAAAATGGTGATTTGTCGGGTCGCGTGGTAGTGTTCTGTCATGGTCTCTGCATGAATCATCTGGATTGGACCAATCATGGTTATGGTGGCATAGGTGAAAAATTGCTGGCACAACGGGATCACAACACCATGTTGTACTTGCACTACAACACTGGTCGACGCATTTCTGCAAATGGGCGTAGCTTGTCCAATATGTTAGAAGACTTGGTCAAACGTAATCCACGCATTACCAGTATCGATTTGATTGGACACAGCATGGGTGGGTTGGTCTCCAGAAGCGCGCTGTTTTATGGCAAACAAAACATGTACCAATGGTTTCATATGACTGAAAACTTGGTTTGTCTGGGTTCACCGCATCATGGGGCTGTCCTCGAGCGTATGGGTTTTGCGATACAAGAAAAAGTTGGACGCTTTCCTTTGGTGCGACTTGCAGGGCATTTGGTCAATATTCGCAGTAACGGTATTTTAGATTTGCGTCATGGCAGTGTTCGAGATGATGACTGGGAACACAATGATGCGCGTATAGGCATGATTGACGACAACCGTAAACCTGCGCCATTGCCTTCACACATCAATACTTTTTTAGTGGCAGGAACCATTGAATTTGAGAACCGTAAAAACCGGACTTTAAAAGTGATTGGGGATTATTTGGTCAGTGTGAAAAGTGCTCTAGGTGAGCATCCTAACCCTCGTTTTCAACTGAAACTGCCTGAGTCACATAAGGCAGTATTTTTCGGTTTGAATCATATGGAAATTCAATATCATGCCAATGTGGCTGAACAAATTGCCAAATGGTTTTATCCGCACCATGATGATATTGCAGAGGCACAGATTCAAAAATATTTAAGTAAATTGGAAACAATGCAGGATATTGTTGAAACTTGAGTTTTGTTGAGAGCCAATTTCATAAACTTGATGAGATTGGCTTCAATCTCATTCATGATTCGCCTAAACAAAATACCCAATAAATAAATCAGAGAATTGAAAAATTAAAGGACATCAAGTCAAACTATTCTCGATCTTTCCAATACATCCAAATGGCGATTAAACCGATCAGCAATTCAACAACAAAAGACCAATGTAAAATAAAGTTTAACCACCAAGGTTGGTAACGTGAAGTCACCTCAAAAAAAACATAAGCTCTATCAATAAACGGTGCAAACAGCCAAACATCACCTACAAATGTATCGAGGCATATATGTAAAAGCGCTGCGCCAGAAAATAGCATTGTCATCAATGCAAACTGACTAGCGTAAACTGATCGTTTAAAACAAAAATAAGAAATTAAAAATATGGGAATCCAAAAAGAAAACCAATGTAAAAAGTATTTATGATGATGTACGGATCTATTGTCAAAAAGATAGAAATAGAACAGATCAATATCTGGGAATACTGCTCCCATCATCACAACGATGAAAAAGACTTTTTTACTGAGCAGGTTGTGTCTAAATTTTTTTTCTAATAATTTCGCTAAAATATAGCCTGATGGTAAATGTGCAATAAACATTTTATTTTCTCTGCTCGCTTATTTTTATAGTTAAAGCGTAGTGAATTTAAATTTTTCAAATCATTAACCTAGGCATTATAAATTGATTATATCCTCAAGTGTAAAACGATATAAAAAACCAGCATCAATGCTGGTCCTTTTATCTTTAATTTCTGCGAAAGCTTAAGGATATTTACGCAACATTTGCCACAGGCTAATCACTGTTAACACAGCAAAGAAAGCCAATGACCAAACAGGAAGTGATTGACCGAATAAAGTCCAATCTACGACTGCACACTCACCCGAACCTTTCAGCACTTGTTCAAATACAGATTTCATCGGCAAAGTATCGAGCCAATAATCCAAACCAGGACCACAACTCGGAACTTGATCTGGTGGCAAGTTCTGTAACCACACATGACGTGCGGCCACACCCACTGACCACAATATTGAAAGCGTACCTAAAAATGCATAGCCACGTTTAAAGCCATTGCCAATCGGATTATGTAAAAAGGCAATCAGTGAAATGATCCCCAGTCCCATCAATCCGACCCGTTGAAAAATACACAATGGACAAGGATCTAAACCTTGCACATGTTCAAGATACAACGCAAACGCCATGCCAGTGACACTGGCTAAAAATAACAAACCACTGATCACGCGATAATTATTCCAGTACATGGAATACCCTCTTCGTTTTATCTGTATGCAGTAAGATACGCATCAAAACTCTGCGTACATTCTTGCTCAAGTTGCTGTTGTTGTTCTAATGAACGCTTTGCGAGCTCATCAAAATAAGCTGATTTCTCTGGGCTTAAAATATGTTTTTCATAGCTTTGAGCATGTTGCTGCGCCATCATACTACCAAAAGACCAAGTCCCATTGTGGGTCAGAGTATCTTGAATCACTTGTGCAGAGAGCGTCTCATCCACTTCATCAATGCGCTTTTGCATACGAAGCAATGCATCTGTATAGAGTTGCGTTGCTAAGCCTTGATTCAGCGCTTCAGCCAGAGGTTGCATCTCTGCTAGATAATAATTTGCCCACGTCTCAATTTCAATTTGCTGATCATGTTCGAAAATCATGGCATTTGGCGCACGACCACGATTCACCACTTCGGCTTGGTTCTGTTCAATCACATCCACTTCCGCAGCATACAAAGCTGGGCTGTCTTGCAATAAACAGTACAAAGCCAGCACTTCAAGGAAGCCCGCTGTGTCTTCTGTAATGCCAATCGAGCTATATGGGTCAACATCAACTGCGCGCAGTTCAACATAGCCTACACCGCGATTTGCCAGCGCATCAGACGGGGTTTCCCCTGACTGTGGCACCTGTTTAGGACGTACCAAGCTGTAGTATTCATTTTCAATTTGCAAAACATGATCATTGATCTGAATCGGCTCGCCTTGTTCATCATTCAGCCCTAAACGGCTAAATGCGTTATAAGGTGTATGTACGGCCTTTTGTAGACCTTCTAAGTAACCGCTTAAATGGTTGTAGTGAATGCCCAATTCTTTTTGTGCTGAATTTTGATAACCGAAACGTCCCATACGTAGTGCAGTCGCATACGGGAGGTGCAAAGTTCCACTGACTAAAGGCAACAAATGATGTTCACGACCAGTCATAAAGCATTTGCATACAGAAGGACTTGCGCCAATGAGGAACATCACCAAGGGCGTTAACCGAATAAAGTTACGGATTAAGCCAAAATAACGATGACTGCGATAGTCTTGTAAAGAGAGTGCTTTTAAAGCTTCATCGGTTTCGTGTTGTTGTAAAGCTTCAAACAATTCATCAGGGAAAGATACATTATAATGCACCCCTGAAATGGTCTGCATACGGCGACCATAACGCACACCTAAACCGTGGCGATACAGTGTTTTAAAGCGACCTACATTCGACGTACCATATTCTGCTAAACGAATGCTCTCTTCTTCGTCATCCAACATGCAAGGCATAGACAAGGGCCACAGTTTTTCACCGTCTTCTAAGTGTTGATGTGCCACTGCATGAATATCTTTTAAATAATTGAGTGCTTCTGGAATACTTGGCTGTGGCGGCGTAATAAACTCCATCAAAGCTTCAGAATAATCTGTCGTAATATGTGGATGAGTCAGTGCCGAACCTAAAGCGCGAGGATGATCTTTCTGAGACAAAAAACCATTGCTTTGCATACGCAAACTTTCACGCTCAATGCCGCGCAACATACCTTTAAATAATGCAGAATCCACCCAACTTGGTAATACTGATGGTGCGTTCACTTCAGGTTGACTCATTACTTACTCGCTTATCTTAAAGAACGACTTAAATAAAATTGTTGATTTATATCAAGTATAACGTGATTTATTGGCGCAAATGCAGATTGCATCTGTATTTGAAACCAACAAAGCTTTTATTTTGGCAAATATTTATCACAAACTTAGACTTTAAGACATCGCTTATTTGTGATTTTATGACATCATGACCTCTAATGAATTGTTAAGATTATGAATTATCAGCAAGTACTCGACTTTTGGTTTGATGAAGAAAATAAAGAATTTTGGTTTGCCAAAAGCGATGATTTTGACTTAGAAATTGAAGAAAAATTTGGTCATACAGTACAACAAGCCATGCAATGTGAACTTTGGACTTGGCGTGAAACAGCCGAAGGTCGTTTAGCTGAAATTATTGTACTGGATCAATTTTCTCGTAATTTGTTTCGTGACCATCCTGCTGCATTTGCCCAAGATCCATTGGCACTGTCTTTGGCGCAAGAAGCGATTGGTTTGGGCTTAGATCTAAATTTAAGCCCTGAACAGCGCTCGTTCATGTATATGCCGTTTATGCATAGCGAATCTAAAATCATTCATCAGCAAGCTTTAAGTTTATTTGAAGCGTTGGCAAATCCTGTGAACTTAGATTTTGAAAAAAAACATAAAGTGATTATTGACCGTTTTGGGCGCTACCCACACCGCAATGTCATTTTAGAACGTGAATCTACCCTAGATGAAATCAGCTTTTTGAAGCAACCCAATAGCAGCTTCTAAACTGTTATGATCACGACAAACCATACTGCTGAGCCTTGGGAGAAAAATATGAAAAGGTCATTGATGAGTCTATCGCTACTGGCAGTATTGGTGCTGTCGGGTTGTGCGACAACGCCATCTAAACCACGTACTTTTGATCAGTTGGGAAATTTCAGTAGCACGCCTTTAAATACGCAGACCTACCGAATTGGCTTTCAAGGCTCATCCAATATGAACTTTGGCACTGCTGAAGAAATTACCCTGCTCAAAGCGGCACAAACCTCGGTTCTAAATGACTTTTCATTCTTTAAAGTAATGGATGACCCAAGCAATCGTAATCAGCAACCGCCACGTCAGGCGGTGGTTTATTCGACGCCTATGTATGGGTACGGCTATGGTTATGGCTACCGCAGACATCCGGCCTATTATGATCCGTTTTATGACATGCCCCAGGTCGTCAATATTGAGCCTGTTCAAGTGTCCTATACCATTCAATTTTTTAAAGACAAAAAATCTGCACCGAATGATGCCTTCGATGCGCGATTAATTTTACAGTCACTCGGGCAAAAGTACGGCTTAAGTCCAACAGGACAAGTGCTCGTACCACAACCTGAAACTGCTGTGCGTCCCTAATTTAGGATAAACCATGATCCCTGCCGAAGAACATACCTCACCCAATCTAAACCGCAGTAAACGTTATGCCATGATTGCTTTAATGATGGCGGTTTTGGCGTGGTTGGCGTTAATGGTGGCAGCCAAGCTTTTACCTGAATATGTCTGGCTGATTCATATTTTAATGTTGTCGGCTGAAGCAGGTGTCGTGGGTGGTTTGGCAGATTGGTATGCAATTACGGTGTTGTTCCGTAACCCGTTTGGTAAAATTCCAATTCCGAAGTTTCTAAAAGATCATACGGAAATTATTCCGCGTAACAAAGCGCGTATCGCTGAATCGATGGGGCGTTTTGTTCAGGAAAACTTTTTCTCTCCGCAAGTGGTCGAGCGAACATTATCCAGTACTGACTTAAGCCTTGCTGTTGGTCAGTGGCTAGCAAATCCCACGAATAATTCACAAGTCACGCAAGTGATTCAACAAACCGTACCTAAAATTTTCGAGTTTGTGAGCCAAGAACAAGTGGGTCGCTTTATACAAGCCAACAGCGTGCAATGGGTCCGTAATACCCAAATCAATACCCTTGCCAGCGAGATGATTCGTGCTGTGTTGGACAATGATTTTCATCAAGATGTTTTACAGCGTGGACTGGATTTAGCCCATGACTGGATGACGCAGCATCCTGAGCAAACCCAAGCCCTGACCCAAACCTTATTTAAAGAATTGGGAGTGTGGAAACTGGCAAAAGGTGCAAGTTGGATTGGAATTGATGTACAAAAACGGACCATCGATTCACTGATTGAGCGGGTGGAATCGATGCTGGCAGATCCTGAACATCCGTGGCGCCAAAAAATTGAAAGCGTAGCTCATGACTTGATGCTACAACTGGCAGATGCGGACAGTGACGCCAGTGCACGCTTAAATTCTACCAAGGATGCACTGCTGGATAGCCCTCAGGTGTTAAATTTTATCAGTGGTGCGGTGGTGATTTTATGCAATGCAATTCGTGAGGATTTGCTCAAAACTGATTCTGGCATTGCGGAAAATTTAAGAGTTGCAATACAACAGCTGGGGCAAAATATTGTCTCGAACCAAGACATTCGTCGCTTGCTCAATGAAAAATTAAGTGGAATTGCGATTAATTTGAGTGACCAATACAGTGAAAAAGTGATTCTGTTTATTAGCGAACGGATTCATGAGTGGGATTCACGTGAAATGATCGATAAAATTGAAAATGAAGTCGGTGGTGACCTACACATGATTCGCGTCAATGGCGTGGTGGTAGGTGCATTTATTGGTTTGGTGTTGGGGATTATCCGCGCTTTGGTGGATGTGGCTTTTTAGTGGATTTTTTAGACCGTGGTGATCCTGAACAAATGGTTCAATTGATTGACAGTACCTACTTTGCACAAAAATATACGTCTGGTGCTTTATCCTTTGCTGAACGTGATTTAGAGGAATTTCAAAAGCAACAGATCATGGATAGCTTTGAAAGAATCTTGCTCCCCGGTCTTGATAGAGATCAATACAGTATTCTTTGGGTGCAGCACCAAGATAAAGATCGACTAGAGCTTAATTTCGTTGTGGCCAATGTTGAACTTCAAAGTGGTAAACGCCTACAGCCTTACTATGATCCAGCCGACCGCCCACGATTAAACGCATGGAAAGATTTAATCAACGATCAGTACCAGTTGCATGATCCGAATGACCCAATCAACAAACGTGAGCTATGTACGCCGAACAGCCTACCCAAACAGAAAGAAGAAGCCTCAAAAGCCATTACTGATGGGCTATTAAAAGTCGCTGAAAACGGAAATATAAAAAGCCGTACTGATGTGATTAAAACCCTTGAGGGTGCAGGCTTTGAGATAGCGAGATCCACAGCAAAAAGTATCAGTATTAAAGATCCTGATGGCGGTCGGAATATACGATTAAAAGGCAAAATATATGAGCAAGATTTTAGATTTGGCAAAGAGCTTCGAGGAGAAATCGAGCGAGCAAGCGAAGGATACCGAGCAGATCGTAGCAACCGAGTTCAAGAAGCACGAAAAACGCTTGATCGCCTTGCTGAACGAAAACGAGAAAGCAATCAGCTCCGCTATCATCGAGCAGAACCAACGCATACGCCCGATTATATTAAAAACATGGATAATCGTATCCATCGGTATAGTGACAGCGATCGCCCTAGCATGGGGTATTTTGATGTACCAAAGCCACAAAATCAGCAAGAACGCAGAGATTATCGCTCAACAGAACCTAGCTATCCAAGAGTTAGCAAACAAGGGGGGCAACGTGAAATTACAGGACTGTATCGACACCAAGAACCGCAAGAGACTATGCGTTTTAGTGAACAAGGACGCAGGGACTTGGAGCAATGGCAGTCTAATGGTTCCAATGGGGTATTAAACGATGACAGAATTAGAAAGGCACTTGCTCGAAGCTTTGGAACAAGCACAGGCACAACAACAGCAGAAGGAAGCCGATTTACGCAAGATGTTCGAACATACACGGCAGGACAATCAGAGCGTCAAGGAAGCCTTCAAGAGCTTGTTAGAGAGCATCAGCGCAACAGACGAGACCCGAAACGCCAATTTGAACAAATTAGTACGGCATGTAAGCAACTTGAGCGATCAGTTACAGGACTTCAAGACACAAAACGAAGCCTTGACCAAGCAATTACAGGCATTAGAAATGCAAGTCAGCAAGTTAAAGAAATGAACAAACCACGACAAAGTTATAGTCGTGGGTTTGGCGTGTAGTTGAGTTTTTTATAATATTAAAACAGATCCTACTAACCTTTAAATTTAATCCACTTTTTTGTTGAGTCGTTATAAGTTATAAAAAGCCAAAGTGCATTATTTTCAAAGATATAATCTGATACTGTAACTTTATCTCCTTTAATTAAATAAGATTTTCTAATCAAAAAATGATTATTTTTTCTTTCATAGAGGAAGGTTTTTTTATCAAGTGTTATATATCCATTATCCATATTACATGTTTTTTTATAACTTTCTAGATTGTTAAGCAAGTAAGAAACTAGTTGCCTATTGTGTTCTTTTTTTAAAGGAATACATGACATTAGCAAGTAGGATAAATCTGTATTATCAGTAAAATTATTACCAATCTTCTCAATAGATCTTAAAAAAATAGCATTATTTCTAGGTGTAGGAGCTAACAACAATTCAGATATAAAATAATTTTTACTAGGAGTTTTTACCTCATATGTATCTTTAAAACTGAAACATGGAAAGAAAAAATACGTTTTTTCTTGCCCTCCTGCCAGCAAAATTTTTTGATTCCCTCTAGAAAAGATACATTCATTTTTTTTATCATCTACTGAATAAGAAAAATCTGTATTTGCTACATTTTTATTTATAAAGAGGATATTTAAGCTAGCTAGAGCAACAACGAAGCACAATTTTAAAATATTCATATAACTCAAAACCTATGGCAGACTACCTGTATTGTTAACAAAAAAATCATACGCCTCTTTCATTTTTACATCATATTTATTATCAGCATACCTAGGGCCATTATAACCTCTAGCAAAATTATCCCATTTTTTGCCTTGAATAGCACTAAGCAAATTTTTATCGTATATAACAAAGTTTACAAATTGTTTTAACTGTTCTTTTTCACTCGTAAATGCATCCGTTATCATCTCTTTTACATTTGCATGACCACAATTTTTAAAATTTGCACCCATGATCTGAAATTTACCCCAAGAGCAACTTTTCAATCCTGCATCTTCATTCAACCCCATGGCTTCTAATAATTTTGGATATTGAGCACTATATTTTCCATATTTTGAAGGATCATATGGTCCAGATATTAACTGATGACTTTTATTATATTTCCCACCAGTAAAATTTCGAAAATAGTGTCTTTCAAATAGGATTGTTGGTACTTTTTTTCCTAGATAATCTTGAAATGCACCACGAGTAGAACTTTCTACTTTAGCCACAGCTTTTATCGCAGCTACCTCACATTTTAGGCTTCTGGCTGCATTATAGCTGCAATCTTATTTTGGGATACAATGATAAAAAATTAATTTGTTCAAGATCATGCCTAAAGTATATTCAGTGGATTTACGTGAAAAAGTCATGCAGTTTTATGAAGAAAATAATCACAAATCATATACATGTAAAACCTTTAAAATATCTAGAACCACTTTGGATGATTGGATTCTTCTTCAAAACACCACTGGAGAATTGAAACAGCCTAAAATCAATGCAGGTCGACCCACTAAAATCAAGGATATGGATGCTTTCAAACACTTTATTGAAACTACTGAATTTTCTCAAGTGAAAGATCTCATCCCTTTATTTGAACAAAAGTTTGGGTATCCAATCCTTTACTCAACCCTGTTAAAAGCCATTCATAGACTTGGTTGGACACGTAAAAAAAGAGTTTTCTCTATAAGCAAGCCGACAAAATAACAAGGGCTGTATTCAACTGGTTTCTTCCGCAATGGAAAGAGGAGTTTGGGGAAGATCAGATTCTTTATATTGATGAGTCTGGGATAAACACCACAGATACAGCGCAATATGGTTGGTCTAAACTAGGCAGTCGTTGCGCTGCTTTAAAATTGGGTGGTCATGGTAAAAGATTAAGTATCATCAGTGCTGTGAGGTCTAATTCAGCGTATCAGTTCCTTTACCCTTTGATTTTTCAAGGTTCATGCGATCGAGCAATGTTCACGGGATGGTTGAGATATCTACTTGAAAATTTAACCAAAGATAATCAAGATAAGACCAAAAGACATCTGCTGATTCTAGATAACGCTTCGATTCATAAGAACGGAGATATCAAAAAACTAGCCAAAGACTTTAACTGTAGAATCATGTACTTGCCTGCTTACAGTCCAGATTTAAATCCAATTGAAAAAGCATGGTCAGTGCTAAAATCCAAAGTTAAAAGTATCGCTGTCCGTTTTGACAAAAACATAGAAGAAGCGCTCGATTTAGGCTTGAAGGCAATGTAGCTTAAAATTTAAATCCAGCTATAACATAGTCATCTTCTGTAAGTTTATTTCCTGTATATAGTGGAATACATGAACTAATAAATTTATTTATGCCAGATGGTGCATTTTGAGTGCTCTGGGGTTTTTCTGTATTTGTTATTCCTTTTTTTAAGTCTACAGGTACTCTAATTTCAAAACCTGATTTTGGTTTCATTCTAGAAGCAACATAAGTTTTAGTTTGAAAAGGAGTATTATCAGGTTTATAGATGGTTAATTGAAGTGGATGACCTATAAGTGTTTGTATATTTAGCTCTCCATTTTTTACAACTTTTGTCGCTGAGCTATTATTGTAAGTGATTTGAATTTTTGCATTTGGATAGATATGACTTCCATCAATATCAAGTATTTTTGCAGTTGTCTTTGATAAGAATTGTGATTTTTTGTATTTATGTTTTACTATAATTAATCGACTTTCATTAGAGTTGGCATAGCCAATTGGAATAAAATTATCATCTAAATTTAATGACTTAAACTCTACTGTTCTATTCTTGGATGATTGAAATTCAACTATTCCATGATCATCAGTTGTCCATTCTGCAAACTTTGATGAATTAGTATATCCAGTCCTTATAGGAAAATTCATTAGTATAGATCCATCAGAATCTACTAATTTTAGTTTTAACTTATTTAAACCACTATCAGCTTTTTTTGAATATGCACTGATAGGGTATTTAATTGGGATTTTTTGTATTTGATTTCGTGCAGAAGTAGAATTCAATGTTTTATAGTATTCCATCTTCCCCAGAGGGCTTTCAACATGTATTTCAAAATCCCTATTCTCTGAAACGTTAACTATTCTATGACCAAAATTATTAGTCCTTTCTTCATAAAAAGACGTTTGCTTAACGTAGTTTGTTCTAACATTAATATTCTTTATTGGTACATCTTTTGAATCTAATATTAAAAGATCAATTTTTATAAAATTAGACATACTTTACCTTATTCTTTATCTGCTTCTGCGATATCAGATTCATTGTCATCTTCTAGAGATTCTAATTTTTCTTCATTATTCTCTAAGTTATTTTCAAAAAATAGGAATGGATTATCACTCATGCATAGAATTGAACGAACTTCTTCTGAGTCTTCTGTATAGAACCTTTGAGCATTTGAAAATGAATCATCATTTTTACTTTTTAATATAGATTTACTAATTAAACGATTATCTTTATTAGAAACAATAAATAGTTCTTTATTTAAAGATAAATCTATATTGTTGCTATCTTTTTGATCCGGAAGATTGGACTTATATTTAAATTTCAAGCTGTAACTCGTTGGTAGATGAGGAAGTACTTTCTCTTCCGAAACAACATTCATCCCACCTTCAAACTTATGTTGTCCAGCTTTATAAATAATTTTTCCGCCTGTAGAGATAGTAATCCCATCATCACTGATCACAATACGAGAACCACCTGCCATTTTTATTATTTCTCTAATACTTAATTATGTGACTAAAATAACATAACTTTTTCAAATTAAGAAAATTCTTACATGACGATGATCATTTCAGCTCATCTAGAAGGTTGCTTACTAATTGCAGCAGATAATCGAGCAATGGTGTGTGATGTAGAGACAGGGGAAATGCTTCTATCTCATGATGATGAAGCTAAAATTAAGTTATGGAGTTTAGGTGCAATTGCAGGGACAGGCGAAACGGTCTTTTTAAATCGAATCATGGACTATTTTTCTCACTTTCAAGCAAAAGAACAGCAACTCAAACAAATGGATGTGATTTATGAAGAAATTGAAAAGCGTTTAATGGAAGGTGTCCCAAAAGAAATGCTGATCAATAATACATTGATATTTTCAATGTTTGATGGTGAGCAAAGCCATCTGTATTCCATTCCGATAGAACCGTTTTTTAAAGAGATTGAACGAAAAGATGGCGTTAAGGTTATTCATCCCTATGTCCATGAAATCTATCCTTGGATAGTCGATGTCACCTGTTTTAACTTACCACCTGATATGAGTAGCCTACAAAACTTCCAACGGCACTTAAGAAGTCTATCGAGCTTTGATAATGAATCAACTTTTCTTGAATATCACATCCAACAACTGAAAAAAGTTTTTGCGGTACAAGCCTCAATAGATCCTAGTATCACAACATCTTTTGATCTGTATATTCAAATATGTGCTACAGGACATAGCATAGCACTGCACATTGAAAATCCTGTTTTAGCCTCACCATTCCCTAAAAAGTTAAATTATTGGGATCGAAAATGATGTTTTTTCGTTAAAACACTTCTTAAATCAAAGAAAAACCCCTGTTAAGTCTTGCAACTTAGCAGGGGTTTTTCTTTAAATTCAGTGGGTACAGTTATTTGATGTTAGAGCATCAATTAACGAATGATCGGCAGAGCTACCAACTCATACTGATATTCACCTTAAAGGCTAGTACCAGTTACTATTTTAAAGAAATAGAAAAGTTACACAAGCCCCTAATTTGAAACTCTTCGTTAATTCAGTTGTTTAAACCATCAAATAAACCCCTCTAGGTCGAGCTTTGTCTACTCCTGTGCGCCCGTTTTTACGGCTAGACACGTATAACGTGTGGTAGGAATAAGTGTCACTGGCGTTATATGGCAATAGTCGGAAGGCTAAACCGCTTACAGGGGAACTTCACAAAGGCGGAGCGTTGGGAGTAGTTATATAGGACTGTTAAGATTGTATGTTGGGGAAACCCTCGAGAGATACAGCCATATAGCGACAAGGAGCGTGTGGAGCAAGGTATAAGACTTTGAGTCCTTGTCTGCATAGTAATAAAGCTATGTGCGGATACGACCGATATACGTGGCTCCGAAGCCAAGATATATACGGAACATCGGCAATACTTAAGGGATGTGTCATTTTTTGAAATGACCGCCCTTTATAGGCTTTTTAATTATAAAAAAAGCATCATTTAAGTTTTTTGTGCAACAAAATAGATAGGTAACATCAAAAAAATTCATTAATCAATTCAAGCACACATGCTATGTTGCATAGAGACCTCAAAAAATAATTGCGTAATCAAAACCATGATCGAAATCCATTCCAAACTTCCTGCACAAGGCGTAACTATTTTTAGTGTCATGTCAGCCTTGGCGCAGCGCCTCGGTGCTTTAAATCTCTCGCAAGGATTTCCAGATTTTGACGCACCCCCTGCTTTGCTTGAAGCACTGAGTCAAGCCACCTTAACTGGGCACAATCAATACGCTGCGGGCGATGGTTTAATGTCGCTTAGAGAACAAGTGGCGCAGCTTTTTTTAAAGCGTGATCAAATAAAAATAGATCCTACAACTGAAATCACCATTACCCCAGGTGCCACGATTGGCATTTTTAGTGCCATTCAAGCCCTCATTCACGCGGGTGATGAAGTGATTATTTTTGATCCTAGTTATGACAGTTATGCACCCAGCGTACAGTTGGTCGGTGGTAAAGCCATTCATATTCCATTAGGTGGTCAAAATTTTTCAGTCGATTGGAATAGGGTGAAGCATGCCATTTCAGATCGTACCCGGATGATTATCGTCAATACGCCACATAATCCGACAGGAACAATTTGGTCTAGATCAGATTGGTTGTGTTTAATCGAGCTGATTCAAGATAAAAACATCGTGGTTCTTTCAGATGAAGTTTATGAACATCTGATTTTTGATGGACAACAGCACTATTCAGCACTTTCATTTCCCGAACTGCGAGAACGCAGCATTGTCGTCGGCTCTTTTGGTAAAACTTTTCACGTCACGGGTTGGAAAACGGGTTACTGCATTGCAACACCGAAGCTGATGAATGTGTTTCGTCAGGTATATCAATTTGCCAATTTCTGCGGTGTCACTCCTATTCAAGTGGCATTTGCTCAATTTATGCAGCAACATCCTGAGCATATTCAGCAGTTAGCAAGCTTTTATCAGACTAAACGCGATCTGTTTAATCAAAGTATTCAGGGCTCACGTTTTAAATTTACGCCCTCACAGGGCACGTATTTTCAAAATCTGGATTATAGTGACATACGATCTGATTTAAATGATCTCGACATGTGCCAATATTTGGCGGAAGAACATAAAATCGTGGCTATTCCAGTTTCGGTTTTTTATACAAATCCGCCAAAAGAGTTAAAACAAATCCGTTTTTGCTTCGCTAAAAAAGATGAAACCCTAAGACAAGCTGGGCAGATTCTGTCGAAGGTATGATATTTTGCGTTAAGGTTCTCACTGAAATTGGGTAGCGTCAGTTTTATACATACGTTACTCGATTACTAAAGTAATTCAAAAATGATAATGCTAAGGTCAATACACTGAAGTTTAAGATAATAATGGACACCAAAATAAAATGCAGCCGCATCTCAGCCCGATTGATGAACCCGATTTTTGGAAAGTCTTTTTAGTCTTTCTACTGCCACTGATTGCGACCAATATCTTACAAAATTTATCGGGCACGATTAACACGGTTTTTGTCGGTCAAATGATGGGCGTAGACGCCATAGCAGCGGTTGCCGTGTTCTTTCCTATCTTGTTTTGTCTGATGGCTTTTGTGATTGGTTTATCTGCGGGTTCTACCGTTCTGGTCGGTCAAGCGTGGGGCGCACAGAATATTGAAAAAGTCCGTGCTGTGGTCGGTTCAACCTTATTTATGACCCTGATTGGCGGCAGTATTATTGCCATTTTTGGGGTATTGGCTGCTAAATCTATATTGCTGGCATTGGGCACAGATCCTGCTGTGATGCACTTATCATTGCCCTATGTACAGTGGATGCTCGCCGGCAGCCCGCTATTATTTATCTATATTATTTATACCTCTATTTTACGTGGTGTGGGTGACAGTATTACCCCGCTGATTGCACTGGGCATGACCAGCTTGATTGGACTGTTTATTACCCCTGTGCTGATTGCCGGATATTTTGGCTTTCCTAAAATGGGTATTATCGCGCCTGCCATTGCCACCATTGTGGGTTATTTGGCGGTGCTGATTTTCCTGTTTGTGTACTTAAATAAAAAGAATCATCCGTTAAAACCAGATCGTGCCCTGTGTAAATTTATTCGCTATGACCCTGAAATCAGCAAAGTGATTCTTCGCTTGGGTATTCCAACAGGCATTCAAATGGTCACCACATCTGTTGCAGGTTTGGTCATCGTAGGTCTGGTCAACCGTTATGGCTCAGATGCTACCGCTGCCTATGGCGCAGTCAATCAGGTGCTCAATTATATTCAATTCCCTGCGCTTTCGATTGGTATTGCAGCCTCGATATTTGCGGCACAAGCCATTGGTGCGGGTAAAGCAGATTCACTGTCTAAAGTAACCAAAACCGCTTTGAGCATGAATATTTTGATTACGGGTAGCTTGGTCATCTTGGCGTATTTATTCTCTAAATATTTAATGGCACTGTTTATTACAGATCCAGCTGTGGTGGTTTTGGGTCAACAACTTTTGTTTATTGTGCTGTGGGCCATTCTCTTCTTTGGTGCGAGTGCCATATTTGCTTCTATTATGCGCGCCAGTGGTACAGTGACTGTACCCATGATTATCAACATTATTGCGATTCTTTTGATTGAACTGCCATGTGCATATCTGTTTAGCGATTGGTGGGGCTTAGAAGGCATTTGGTATGCCTATGCGCTTGCCTTTGTGTGCTTATGCATGATGCAAGGACTGTATTATCAGTTTGTGTGGAAGAAAAAAACCGTCGAAGTGTTGATTTAGTTTGTAAAAAAATCAGTCCATCTGAGCGTTTTATATCACGGCATGGAGCGTTTCTGATGAATTGAATCAAATCCCATTTAAGACTGTTGATTGTACAAAGTTCTTAAAAAAACCCACTTAGATAGTGTTATTCCATAACCTTTCCCACCCTCCTAATCAGGTTTGTTTTATCTTATTTTTTAGCCTGATTAGCTGTGTTGCGATTTATTTAAGCCTTTCAGAGTAAAAAAAATACAGCTAAAAAAAACCCGCATGAGCGAGTTTTAAATGTCAATTTTTTAAGGATGTGAGGTTCTGCGTAGACCTGTCTTGCCCGCCTTATTTAGGCTCGAAACGCTTGCTCAATTGGGTCGCAAATGCCGTCACTTTTTGATAACTTGCGGGCAAAATGCGTTGCATAATATCAATTGCTTTCGCATCATTACCAATCAGTAGACGACGTTTATTTTGTAAAACAGCATCTAAAATTTCTTGTGCAGCATCTTCGGCTGGCATACGTAAAAATTTATTAAATGCCTGTGCTGACTTTTCAGGATTCATTCCTAAAGATCTTAAACTGTCATTCATACGTGCATCATTGGCAATGTTGGTACGAATACCACCCGGATGTACGCAAAGTGCGCTTACGCCTTTATTTTCAATATCTAATTCTTGACGAAGTGACTCGGTAAAACCACGCACTGCAAATTTAGAAGAGTTATAAGCAGATTGTGTCGGCTGAGCGGTTAAACCAAACAAACTTGAGGTATTGATAATATGCCCTTCGCCTGATTTTTTAATGAAGGGAAGAAACTCTTTGGTGCCATATACCACGCCCCAAAAGTTGATCCCCATAATCCATTCAAGGTCTTCATAGCTTGCACCTTCAACCGTTGAACCTAAAGCTACGCCTGCGTTGTTGAAAATCATGTTCACTGACCCATGATTTTGCACAGTCTCTGCTGCCCAAGCTTTGACTTGATCTTGCTTTGACACATCAACTTTCTTGGTGGTAACACGCACGTCATAGGCTTTGAGCAATGCAGCAGTTTCAGCTAATCCTTTTTCATTTACGTCACTAATTGAGACATGGCATCCCGCCTTTGCTAACAATATAGCCAGCTGTTGTCCCATACCTGACCCTGCACCCGTAATGGCAGCCACTTTATTTTTAAAATTTTTCATTGTGTATCCTTTATGATTTTTCTGCACAACAGCGTGTTGGTGTGCCGCTCAATACCCACTATAAATTTGACAATTAATATTGTCAATATTGATCATCATCATTTGTAAGACAAAATGCTCAATCATCTCGACATAGGTTTATGTGCATTTTATTGTTAAGATGTTGAAAATTACACACACGACTAGACCCGTATTACTTATGACTGATCCTGTAGAGCACGCGCAAACTCTAGAAAAAAAAGCCGTTAAAAACGTCGTGAAAGAGCGTCAGTTTAAAGGAATGTCACTGTCTGAACGTAAACTTGCACGCCGTGAAAAACTAATTCAGGCAGGCATAGAAACCTACGGCACACAGGGCTTTTTTTCGGTTACGGTCAAAGATGTCTGTAATGAAGCCAAGCTAACTGAGCGTTATTTTTACGAATCCTTTAAAAAAAGCGAAAACCTGTTTCAAACCATCTTTTTAAAGTTAATTGAGCAGCTTCAGCAAACCTTAATGCAAGCGATTCTGCAAGCCTCTCCTGACCCACTGAACATGATCGACTCAGGTCTAAATGCATTTTTTGCCATGCTTGAAGATGATCCAAGAACGGCTCGAATTATTTATATTGATGCCATGTTGGTTCAAGAACTACATAACCATGCCACCATTCAAGAAACCATGGGGCGTTTTGACCGCATGATTCATGCTTTTGTGACCTTAATGATGCCGCAAACACATTGGACTGAAAAAGAAATTTCACTGATTGCCACTGGTTTAAATGGTTATGTCACACAAGTAGCGGTGCGCTGGGTGGTCGGTGGCTTCAAATTACCGCGTGCAGATGTGGTACATGCCTGTAAAACTGTGTTTTTAGCTTTATTAAGTGACATGACAAAAAATAATCCGATATATTTTAAACACCATGCGAATGATGATTAATAATTTTTAATATATTGATTTTATTAACTTAATTAAAACAAAGAGGTCGTTAAATAATCATACAAGCATCATCATTTTGTCACAAAACATTGCTCTCTTGAAGTTGTTCTGCCCTTCTGCAATGATACTGTCATAATTAATCTTTGTAATAAGCCTGTCATAAATATAAAACGGTTCACCGTTCATCATAGGATATTGCGTTGTGAAAGATGACTACATTTTAATTGTCGACGACGAGCTACCCATTCGCGAAATGATCCATACCTCATTAGATATGGCAGGTTTTCAATGCTTAGAAGCGGAAGATGCTAAACAAGCACATCAAATGATTGTGGATCAACGGCCTATACTGGTCTTGCTCGATTGGATGTTGCCGGGTGGCGTCAGTGGCGTAGATTTATGTCGCCGTCTTAAACGTGATGAAACGCTGTCTGAAATTCCAGTAATTATGTTGACCGCACGTGGTGAAGAAGATCATAAAGTTCAAGGTCTCGACGCGGGTGCCGATGACTATATGACCAAGCCATTTTCCACCCGTGAATTGGTTTCGCGCATCAAAGCGGTGCTCAGACGTGCCAATGCCTTGAACGGTGAAAAAACCATTGATGCAAATGGTCTTGTTTTAGACCCTGTCAGTCAGCGCGTCAGTTATAATCAAAGCATTTTGGAGATGGGCCCAACAGAATACCGTTTATTGGCATTCTTTATGACACATCCCGAACGCGCATATACACGTGCGCAGCTTCTTGACCAAGTCTGGGGTGGCAACGTGTATATTGAAGATCGTACCATTGACGTACATATTCGACGTCTCCGTAAAGTCTTAGAACCTTATGGAGCTGACCGATATGTACAAACCGTTCGTGGAACAGGTTATCGTTTCTCTACCCGTGCAGATGTCGCTCTAGGCTAATCCTGTTTAGCCTATGTTTTTAGGTAAATTAAATCTTTATGTATGAACCTTATCCCGTTCCTAAACTCGCCCGTGAACATAAAAAATTCCTCTATAGCAGTTTATGGACATTTGCCAAACAAGACTTACGAATTCTGGCATTCTTAATCATTATTGGCGGTTTAATTGGGTTAGGGATTGGTTATTTATGGATCTGTTTGGGCATTGCCAGTGCTATTTTTTTTGCCCTACAGCTCAGATCTCTGTATTTGGTCAATGACTGGATCTCAAACCGTCCCTATGATGTTCCACCCAATTTGAATGGGATTTGGGGCGCATTGCTGTTCAATGTTTACCGTGCACAGCGCCAAGAACGTATTGTTCAATCCGAAATGGTGGGGCTTATCGACCGTACCCAATCCTCTCTGGTTGCACTCTCTGAAGCGATTATTTTAACGGATGACTTACATCAAATTGAATGGTGGAACCCAGCTGCGGAAGCACTTTTTGGGATTCAAACAGTGGATCGTGGGCGTAATGTATTGACCATTATTCGTCAGCCTGATTTTGTTGAGTACTTTCATAATATTCATGCGGCACAAGATGGGATTAAGATCAAACTTACCGCAGATGAAAATAAATATGCACAGATTAAACTGACTCGTTTTGGCAATGAAAGTCGTCTCTTGGTCGCACATGACATCACACGGATGAAGAATTTAGAACAAATGCGTTCTGACTTTGTCGACAATATTTCGCATGAGTTACGTACACCGCTGACTGTACTCAGCGGTTATATAGAAACCTTTAAAGATCAAGAAGATATTAATCCACGTTGGAAACGCGCATTCGATCAAATGCAATCTCAAACCAAGCGTATGAATGCCTTGGTCAATGATTTACTGCTCCTTTCACGTTTGGAAAATGAAAAGCAAATTGCCAAAAATCAAATCATTGAAATGCCGAATTTAATGAATCATTTATTTGATGATGCGCAGGCCTACAATATTGATTATGGTCATACCTTAAATTTGGATATTGACAGTCATTGTGACTTGATTGGCTCTGACATGGAGCTGGCAAGCGCGTTTAGCAACTTAATCACCAATGCCATTAAATACACCCCCAAAGGCGGTACGATTACTATAGGTTGGCATGATGACGGCGAACAAGGTTATTTTTCAGTACAAGATACGGGGATTGGAATTGACCTTAAACATTTACCTCGTTTGACCGAACGTTTTTACCGTGTAGATAGTGCGCGAAGCCGTGCGACAGGCGGGACGGGTTTAGGACTTGCGATTGTGAAGCATGTCTTGATGCAACACGGCGCACATATTGAAATTGATTCTAAAGAAAATCAAGGTTCAACCTTTATTGCAGTCTTTCCAAAAGAACGTTTATATCGAATGCATTAAATATTCACATATTAATAAAGCGCCTGATGGCGCTTTTTTTAATTTTCTCTTTTTAACTATCAACACTATTTTAAGAAGCAGTTTTAAGACGTAATTTCAAGAGTGAAGGCAAAGCGCACTTTAATCCCTCTTTACTTTAAAAACAGAGGCGCTTCTCATGCTTAAAATACAGTCAATTTCGAAAAGGAGGAATTACCTTCTACCTTTAGGAGAAAGCGAGGATGAGGGAATCAGTCATTAAATCGTTTGACCCAAAGCTTCGCCCATCACCACCAAAGAATTGGCTTTAAATGCGGTATCCCACTGCATTTTGTCTTTTTCAAATAAAACCACGGCGGTTGAACCCAGATAGAAACGACCCAGTTCAGCGCCTTTTTCAATCTTCAAATCATGATGATTTAGCTCTAAACGTCCAGTCGGTTTTACTTTGCCTGTTGCAACCGTTTCAATTCCCGCCACAATCATCGCACCCACAAGCACAACTGCCATACGACCAAGATCAGTATCAAATAAGCACACCATACGTTCATTGCGTGCAAACAAACCTGGAATATTTTCAGCCGTGATTTGATTCACAGAGAACAGTTCACCCGGAATATACAAAGTTTCAGTCAAAGTACCTGCATACGGCATATGCACACGGTGATAATCTTTAGGGGACAAATAAACCGTGGCAAATTCACCCTGTTTAAACGGTTCAGCCAACTGTGGGTCGCCAATGAGTTTTTCAACTGAGAAGCTTTGACCTTTGGCTTGGAAAATATCGCCGTCGTTAATTTTACCCAACTGCGAAATTGCCCCATCCGCAGGTGAAACGATACTGTTTGGGTTTGAATCAATGGCCCGTACCCCATCTTTGAGTGAGCGGGTAAAAAATTCGTTAAACGATTTAAATTTCAAGGCATTTTGTTGTTCGGCAATCGACATATCAATGCCATATTTAGCTTTGAATGCTTGAATGACAATATTTTTTAAAAGTGGATTTTCACTGGCTGCAACTTTGCCCACCACACGGCTTAGTTTTTGTTGCGGCACGACACGTTGAGCTTGAATAAATATTTTCTTTTTTAAATTTGTCAGACTCACGAAGGTGATTCTCCAGTAATGATTGGACTGTCGAGGCGGTTGCCCCATTCGCTCCACGCACCATCATAAGCTTGGATATCCCAACCGAGTAACCGACCAATAATATAAGCAAGACCTGAACGATGATGCGATTGACAGTACACCACGACAGGTTGGTCGAATTGAAAGCCCAATTGTTCTAAACGTTTTTGAGTGCGTTCTAAGGGATGTAATTTTAAATGATTTTGACGATTAAGTGCAGTACTCCACTCAAAATGGCGTGCTGCCGGAATATGACCACCGCGACGTGCCGCCAAGCGTTGCCCTGTATACTCTTCCGCCGTTCTACAGTCCCAAATTTGCACCTGATCTGCTTTGACTTGTTGCAAAAGTTTTGAATATTCAATCCGAGGTTGCTGAATATTTTCTGTTTCCACTGTTAAAAGATTCTCTACACGCACAATTTCTTCAACCTCAGATGAAGTGGGGAAATTTGCCCCGAGCCAAGCATGAATCCCACCATTGAGTAAACTGGTGTTATAAAACCCTAAACAATGTAAATTCCAAATCAGACGCCCAGCCCATGCCCCACCTTCATCGTCATAGACCACCACGTGATGATCGGCAGAGATATTCAGTATCTCAATCAGTTGTTTTAAACCTGCTTCATCGGGCAATAGACCTGAAGCCTCTTCTTCCTGACGAACCAAGTACTTGGGTTTAACATGAATCGCATGTGGGATGTGCAACTGCTCATACACCGAACTACGGGTCAAGTCCACAATACGCAATTTGTCATTGCCCAAATGCGGTACAAGTTGCTCGGCCTCAATCAGTAAGTCAAGATTCAATCGATCTGTAGTCATCATTTTCATGTTTTATTTTGAATATTGACATTGATCTTAGCATAAGACTTTTTCAATATTATTCTGATTTTTTGCATGGTATTAGCAAAAAATCAGATAAGTCAATTGATTAAGATTTTAGCTCTTCCACTTTAAACACCTGACGTAAATACGCCAAGTAAGTGTCATTGTCTGTCATGGTTTTACCCGGACTATCGGAGAGTTTTGCCACAGACTGACCATTGCACTCGACTAATTTCAACACGATATTTAACGGCGTTTGTCCCATATCATTGGTTAAGTTGGTGCCTATACCAAAACTGACTTGGAACCGATCTTTAAAGTATTGATGTAGATCCCATGCTTTTTCCAAGTTCAAACCATCGCTAAAGGTCAACATTTTGGTTTTGCTGTCAATTTTCAGTTTTTTATAATGTGCATAAGCTTTGTCCCCCCACACATAGGGATCACCACTGTCATGACGTAAACCATCAAACAGCTTAGCAAAGTACAAGTCGAAATCACGCAAGAATGCATCCATGCCAACCACATCGGTCAAGGCAATACCGAGGTCACCGCGGTACTCTTGAACCCATGTTTCTAGCGCAGACTTTTGGAAGTCACTTAAACGAACATCGAGTGCTTGGAAGGCTTGTAAAAATTCATGTGCCATCGTTCCAATAGGGGTAATCCCCAATTGTTTGGCAATCAGTACATTACTGGTTCCGCGGAAAATATGCGGCGCGGCTTTATGAAACTCTTGAATCACATGCTTTTGCCACGCAAAACTATAACGGCGACGTGTACCAAAATCAGAAACTAAAAATGGCGGATCATTTGGGTGTTGTTGTTGCTGGTATTTTTTCAGCAGTTCCACTTTGGCACTTAAACGGCGTTCACCTTCGACATACACTTCGTCACTACGAATACGGCGGAAGTACAGCTCATTCACAATCGCAAGTACAAAGATTTCAAACATCATGGCTTGAACCATCGGACCTTCAATGCGAATGTCCAAACGACCTTGCTCATCAACGCTGGCTTTAATAAAACGACGTTTGAGTTGAAATAACTCTAGATAATCAACAAAATCACTTTTGATAAAACGTAAGCTACGCAAATACTGCAGTTCGTCTTCTTTAAAGTTGAGCTGGCATAAATAGTCCAGCTGTTGATTTAAATCATCCAAGATCTCGACCAGTGGATAGACCGTGTCGTCTAAATTACGACAACGGAATTGATAAACACTGTCGGTTTGAGGAAACTTATGCAATACGACCTGAAGCATCGTAAATTTGTACAGATCAGTATCTAATAAAGAATGAATGATGGCAGACATATTATTTTTCGGTTTTTAGTAACTTATTGCATTAAAGCATATTTTGTCACATTTCAAAGTCATGTTTTGGTAATTGCGTAGACTATTCGACTAATTCATCAAAAATGACCATTTTTACTCAAATTCTCACGTCCGAGCCCGTATCATTGCTTTTGAGCTTGCTCGATTAACATTTGATTAAACTTCTCATCTTGACCAATGATTTTGGCAAATTCTGCTGTGGTCTTTTGACCGGTATGTTTGGCATTGGCGTCACAATCTACTTTACGCAGTTGTTTGGCAATTGACCACTCCAATTTAAAGATTGCACCCATGAGTGCCGTATTGCCTTTATTGTCACGTGCACAGCGATCTGCACCTTGTTCAAGTAAGGTGCTGACGACATTTTGATGACCATAATAAGTTGCCATCATTAAGGGCGTAAAACCTGCATGGTTTTTAATATTGACTGGGAAACCATGTTTTAAAAATTCACGAATCACTTCATCATTGCCTGTACGTGCAGCCGCGAAAAACAAATCAGTCAGTTCTTTTTGCGCATCTTGTTGGGCATTTGAACTCTCTGCTTTAGTCATTTGCGCTGATGTCTGTGCATATACAGAGAATGAACCCAGACTCATGACAGCAATCATCAAACTCTTTACTAAAATTTTCATCTTGCCGCTCCTGAATATGAACGCATTTAAAAAATGCCTGTAAAACTCGCCTAGGGTTGCAGGAAAGGAATTGAGTTTTACAGGACTTTTTTGAGGTGACTCCTGTTGCCCTAGCCACCCATTTCAGCAGATCAATCACAATTGATCCTACAAACATCATCTCATCTAAAAGAATTAGTCTTTTAACTGAGCAGCTTTTGCTTTCACAGTTGCGATGTTGCCATTTACCGCTTGCGTCATGCGTGTACCGTAATCCGCATCTGCTTTATAGAAGTAAGACAACATGATGTGTTTGGTTTCTGAATCTTTCACGTTACCAAGATCAGCCGCCAAGTTCATGATTAAATCGTCTTTCTCTTTCGCAGAGTATGAACGGTAAAGTTCACCCGCTTGCTTGAAGTTTTGCTCTTTCACAGCACGTTGTTGAACTGTGCCAGAAAGTGGCGTTTCGACCGCACGTGCTTTCGCAGTTGCTGGTTTTGGCTCCATACGACTTGGTTCGTAGTTCACATTAGATGACGTACCACCAACGTTCATATAACCATCTTGGTTGTTGTTATTCACAGCAACGAGTGGACGGTTTACTGGGATCTGTTGGTGGTTTGCACCCAAACGGTACATTTGCGTATCTGAGTAAGAGAAGATACGACCTTGTAATAGACGATCTTCTGATGGCTCGATCCCTGGGACTAAGTTACCTGGAGCCAATGCCACTTGTTCCGTTTCTTGGAAGAAGTTATTCGGCATACGGTTCAGTGTCAAAGTACCCACTTTGGTTTCTTTCACTAAATCTGTCGGCCAGATTTTCGTTGGATCAAGCGGGTCGAAATCGAAGCTGTTTAGATCTTTTGGATCCAAGACTTGGATGTAAAGATCCCATTTAGGGAAGTTACCTGCATTGATGTTTTTGTAAAGATCATTGGTTAAGTGGTTGAAGTCTTTAGCCTGTTGCTCAGCTGCTTGTTTAACGTTAAGACCCTTCACACCTTGTTTAGAGCGGAAGTTAAATTTAACGTATTTGTATTCGCCTTTGTCGTTGTACAACTTGAATGCGTGTACACCGAAACCGTCTTGTTCGCGGTAGCTGGTTGGAACACCTTGGTTAGCATACACATAAGTCAACATATTGGTTGACCATGGTTGGCTAGACAAGAAATCAAATACACGATTCGCGTCTTGAACGTTGTCAATTGGGCTTGGCTTCATTGCATGAATGAAGTCAGGGAACTTAATCGCATCACGAATAAAGAATACTGGTGTTTGGTTACCGACTAAATCCCAGTTCCCTTCTTGAGTATAGAACTTGATCGCGAAACCATGCGGGTCACGTAAAGTTTCTGGAGAATGTTTACCGTGAATGACAGTTGAAAAACGTAAGAATACTGGCGTTTTCGTCCCTGCTTTGAACATAGATGCAACAGTAAGATCAGATAAATCTTTCGTTGTTACGAACTCACCATATGCCCCTGTACCACGCGCATGAACCACACGCTCAGGAATACGCTCACGACCGAAACGTTGTAATTTTTGTACCAACTGAACGTCTTGTAATAAAACTGAACCGTGCTCACCTGCTGTGATCGAGTTCTGGTTGTCACCTACAGGTGCACCATTGTCTTTTGTTAAAGCAGCAGCTTGAGTCGCTGCTGTGACTGTTGCAAGCATTGCAACAAGTAATGAACGCTTAAACATGATGATCTCTCTAATTTACCTTTCCTGCACGCGCTAAGATAACGGCTTTGACTTAATGGTTAAAACGGATAATTTTTATCATTTTAATCGTTTTATTGAATTAAAAGGTTGATTTAGACTTAATTATTTGAATTATAATAATTTAGTTTAATTGATCAAAATTGAAATTTATCAATCTACATTTTTGTTACAATCTATTTGATTTAATAAACGACAAATTTGGTTGAGTTATGCGTGCGTTGTTGCAACGGGTGTTAGAGGCAAAAGTGGTGGTAGATGGCGACATCGCCGGTGAGATTGGAACTGGTATTTTGGTTTTCATTGGCCTCGCTAAGGAAGACACCCTTGAAAAAGGCAAAAAGCTGATTGATAAAATTTTAAAATACCGTTTCTTTGATGATGAACAAGGCAAAATGGGCTGGAATATCCGTCAAGCAAACGGTGGAATTTTATTGGTTTCTCAGTTTACCCTGATGGCTCAAACACAAAAGGGTCTACGTCCAGATTTTGGACCTGCTATGCCGCCAAGTGAAGCAAAAGTACTGTATGAGCAATTGGTGGAGTATGCCAAATCCCAATTTGACCATGTGCAAACAGGCATTTTTGCAGCAGATATGAAAGTGCATTTGGTCAATGACGGTCCCGTGACCTTTAACTTAGAAATAGAATAATCAGAAGTTGAGATCATAAAAAGCCCTGAGATCAGGGCTTTTTAAACATACATTCATAACTTTTAATTTACTTGCCTGTTTTATCTTTTAAAAACTGGCGTGCAATTTTAAATTTATCTTTGACCGATTTTGGCACTTTCGGTGGAATTAAACGCGCCACTTGGTTAAACCACACCAGCAGACTAAAATCACCTTCCATTTTAATGGTGCCATTTTGCATACCCGTCATAAAAGCAGTGGGATCACCCTTTATTAAGGTTTTCACGCCTTGCTCGCTGTCTGCAAACTGCAAAATGAAGTCTGCTTTTTCAGCATCTCCAGACACGGTGTCGATTTGTCCATGATTAACAATAATCTGACGTGCCACACCCAAATCCGTACCAATTTGGATACGGAATTCACGGTCATGAATCAGCTCAATAAATTTAGGACTGGTACGTGCAAGCTGCTTCATACGAAATGAAAGACCTAAAACAAGGAGATCTAGCGGATCTGTACTAGCGTCGACAATCGGAAGTTTCACGACTGGAATTGAAGAAAATTTCATGACATTTAAGCCTGTTGTTTTAATTTCAAAGAGAATTTGTTCATCCTAGCATACCTTATTTCAAACAGAGGCGAGCTTTGTATAACAAAAGTATAAGATAAAAAAAAGGTATATCATTTTGATACACCTTTAAATATTTAAATATAACTGAGCAGTTTTCTGACGCCGTCGAACACATCTTACACAGGTTTATTCTTCTTCATAAACAGGCGTATGCTCAATATATTGACGATTTTCTAGTGCTTTTTGAGCACGATGATCTTCACGTAGTAAAAACCCAGTCAGCGCAACCATGGCTAAGCTGATCGCCGTTAAGTAACTGTAAGCCACAGACATATCAAAGATGTTTTGTACACCAAAACGAAGGGTTTCTAACAATCCCCAAAAAGCCATACCCGCCAACATGAAACCTAACCAGTGACGGTAAGGGGAAAAGAAAACAGTCGCCAACGCTACAGCGATCAGAACAAATCCGATTATCGTTGCAAAAGTTGCTGTGACCATAAAAACCTCCGTCAAAATATGAATGTTTCAATTACCGCCCAAGGGTGTTTCCAGAACAAAAAAATAAGGCCCTCAAATTGTTTTCGAGTCATTTTATTGGAGCCTATGGATGCATTATGGTGTTTTTTTCTCAGAAAAAAAGACCATATGCTTTTCTAAGCGACACACATTGTCGCAACACTCTTTTGTCATTACAGCTTTTCTTTTATCCGTTCTTAGTGGAATCTAATCATGACCGATCATGGCGTGTCATTACAAAAAAATACGTCGTGTTTTTTTGCAAATTTATCTTTTTTTCGATGCTGAGCATCTCTTTTTAAATCGATTTTCTTTATTGAAAAAACTGCTTAATTATGATTCATTTACAACTAAAAAAAGCGACCTCATGATCGCTTTTTTTGTCACATTTTTGACACAATTAAGCGCGATTTAAATCCTTGTCGTGTACACCTAAAAGATACAACACACCATCTAAACCGACACTTGAAATCGCTTGATTTGCATTTTGACGAACTAACGGTTTGGCCCGAAATGCGACCCCTAAACCTGCTATAGAGAGCATAGGTAAGTCATTTGCACCATCCCCCACTGCAATGGCTTGTTCAAGCGAAATACCCATTTCATCGGCTATTTGCCCCAACAACAAAGCTTTGCGAGCACCATCAACAATATGCCCTTTGACTTCACCTGTGACTAGGCCGTCTTGCACATCCAGAACATTGGCATGGACTTCATCAATGCCGAGTTTTTCTTGTAGATATTCGGCAAAATACTGAAATCCACCCGATAGAATCGCTGTGCGATAGCCCAATGCTTTTAAAGTGGAGATTAAACGCTCCGCCCCTTCGGTGACTGTCAGACGTTCTGCAATTTTAGGCAGTACAGCGGCATCTAAACCTTTCAGTAATGCGACGCGCGCACGGAAACTTGCTTGAAAATCGAGTTCACCTTGCATCGCACGTTCGGTAATTTCAGCCACTTGCTCGCCAACACCAGCTTCAATCGCAAGTTCATCAATCACTTCTTGTTCGATCAGGGTCGAGTCCATATCGAAACACACCAAACGGCGGTTACGTCGATAAGCATTGTCTTCTTGAACCGCAACATCGACATTCAGCTCACTAGAAAGCTTTAAGCACGCTGCACGCATGGCAGCGGCATCAAGCATCTGACCTTTTAAACCAAACTCCACACAGGCGCGTTTCGGTTCATTTTTGTTCCCATCAAGCTGTGGGCGACCCGACAGACGAGTCACGGTTTCAATATTAAAACCTTGATTTGAAACAATATGTGTCACTGCTTGCAAATGTGCAGGGGTCAACTCTGGGGCCAATGCCGTTACGATATAACGGGTACGCCCCCCTTCAGTCACCCACTGCTCATAATCACTTGCCGCGATGGGTTTAAAGCGCACAGTTAGTCCAATATCATGGGCTAAAATCAAGATATCTTTCATGGCTAAAGCGGTTGCAGTTTGGTCATCTGACGCAACTACAATCCCCAAAGTCAACTGATTATGAATAACCGCTTGTCCTACATCTAAAATTTGCAAAGAATGTACGGACAACACCTGCATCAATCGAGTAAACTGATTCGGTTGGTCAGGACCTAAAAATGAAATAAGAATGATTTCTCGCATGAATTGACTCGGTTCTGAGCTACAACAATTGGAAGAATCATAATCGAAATTGAATATATTTTCTTTGGAAGTTTACGTTGAATGCGCCTAGACAAGGGCTATTTGCTAGCCTACTTATAGTTAGTTTTGCCTTGCATACCTTTTTATTGGTAATTGCAACGACCCATCAACTCAATGAAAACCGTGCCAGCCAAGGTCAACTGATGACCAGTCAATTGGTGGCAGACAGTTTGTCTGAACTTGAACCTGCGAATACGGTATCTCTTGCACTGTTGGCCAATCGTTATGCGACCAATCCAAGCGTGGCCTATATTCGAATTTTGAGTTCAAGCAATCAAGTCTTGGCAACTGCAGGGCTTTCTAAAACACGTCAAGGCGAAGTCTTTGTCCGTGATGCACTGCAAAATGAAAAGAAAGTCGGCAGTATTGAGATCACTTTGGTTAAACCCAGTATTGGTGAAATTTTAAGAACGCAGTGGTTAGCGACTCTAGTTTCTCTGATCATCCACAGTTTATTGTGGTTGGCTTATCGCGCGATTGCCCGTCCAACACGCACCGAGTATTTGGCGCGCTTGAACAACGAATCGCGTTTAAAACATGAGATTCAGTTGCTGACTGACGCCTTAGAGCTTGAAAAAGCCAATGCTAAACTTGCTCAAGATCAAGCCAAGCAAGCGGCTAAGCCTGTCGAGACGACTAAGGTGAAACGTCCACTGACATTGAGTGACGATAGCTTGGCTCTCAATATCCAATTTTATGATCCAAAACAATTGATCAGTACGGTCAATCAGTCGGTATCCTTACCGTATTTTAATTTGTGTCAGATTTTTTTGAACAAAAGCATTCAGCTGTGTGCTCAGCATTATCAATTGGACACAGAAGATTTTGTGATCAATCGTGAGTTTGATCAGCAAGGCGCTGTGGTGAGTACCTCAGCGCTACAAAACAATGCCTCACAGTGTTTATTGATGATTGGTTCCGTGTTCCAGTTGCTGTCGGACGTGCTGTATAAGCGTTATCGTGAAGACAAGCGTTTTGTATTGCAAACCCGCTGCTCGGTCAGCTCAGCTGTTGAAGCGATGCAACTTGATGCGCTACAAGCCGCTGAACGCTTGACGCATCACTTAATTGCCAAAGAAATGGCATTGTATTTGAACAATGAACAACTCAAACAGATTGGTGATTGTTACCAGCTGGTGCCGATGCCAAATCCAAGTAGTGTATTAACGCGTCATGCCTTTATGATTAATGGCATGAATGAAAGTTGTGCTGACTTGGCTCAGCGGATTCGTACTGAAATTCTCAAAGGTAAAGTTAAAACAGCAGATCCAGTAGCGCCTGCGTCCTAACTCGCATTTAACTGCTGAATCAAACCAGATTTAATTCACTATTAAGTCTGGTTTTTTATGTTCGAGACTTTTTTTTGATTGATTATTTGAGGTAATTGATCACAACTTAATCTAAATTTGAATTTTTCAATTTTTGATGGCTTTTCAATACCTTCATAAAGTGTGTATAACAGTCTAGGCAAAGGGAACGTGATAAGCATAGGCAAAACGCGTAAAAAAGCGTTAGACTATGCCACAAATGAATTCAATGAAAATGTCATCACTGACAGAACAAGAAGGTGAAGGTTGATGCCGCTCAATACAGTTGAAGAGCTTGTAGCAGATATCCGTGCAGGTAAAATGGTTATCCTAATGGATGATGAAGACCGCGAAAATGAAGGCGATTTAGTGATCGCTGCCACGCACGTGCGCCCTGAAGACATCAACTTTATGATTACCCATGCGCGCGGTTTGGTCTGCTTAACGTTGAGTCGTGAGCGTTGCCAACAGTTGAATTTACCGCTGATGGTCGATGCAAATGGTGCACAGCACGGCACAAATTTCACGCTTTCGATTGAAGCAACCAACGGTATTACCACAGGCATTTCACCTGCTGAACGTGCACACACGATTCAAACTGCGGTTGCAGCACATGCTAAACCTGCTGATATTGTTCAACCAGGTCATATTTTCCCATTGATGGCGCAGCCCGGTGGCGTATTGCACCGTGCCGGTCACACTGAAGCAGGCTGTGATTTATCCCGCCTGGCAGGTTTAGAACCTGCATCGGTGATCTGTGAAATCATTAACGAAGACGGCAGCATGGCACGTCGTCCAGACCTTGAAGTCTTTGCAGAAAAACATGGTTTGAAAATTGGCACCATTGCAGACCTGATTCATTACCGTATGACCAATGAACAAACCGTTGAACGTATTGATCAGCAAAGTATCGATACCGAATATGGTCGTTTCGATTTGTATCGCTACCGTGAACTGGGTAACCCAGATATTCATTTGGCCTTGGTCAAAGGTCAGCCGAAAGATGGCATTACGACTGTTCGCGTACATGGTTTTAATCCGACCCGTGATTTGCTCAAACTGAATAAAGTAGACGGCGAAGCGGCATGGAATTTGGACAAAGCACTTAAAACCATTGCCAACAGCGACCGTGGCGTTCTGGTTTGGATTGGTCAACGTCACTTAAATGACTTGGGTACTGCACTTGAAGCACTGACCACACCAAAACCAACCAAATCAAACTCGGCACTGTCACAGCAATATCAAACGATTGGTGTAGGCGCACAGATCTTGCGTGATCTGGGTGTTGAAAAAATGAAGCTGTTAAGCTCTCCATTACGTTTTAATGCATTGTCTGGTTTTAACTTAGAAGTGGTGGAATATATCACTGCTGATCAAAGTTCTGTTCTATAACTCTTATTACATATTGAGGTTGCTATGGCAATTCGCCGTATTGAAGGTTTACTACATCTCGCGAGCGAAGATCGTTACGCGATTTTAGTTGGTCGTTTTAACAGCTTTGTTGTAGAACATTTATTAGAAGGTGCAATTGATACGTTGCATCGTCATGGTGTATCCGACGATAATATCACTGTCGTTCATGCACCAGGCGCATGGGAGCTTCCTGTAGTTGCAAAGAAACTCGCAAATTCAGGCAACTTCGATGCCGTCATCGCTCTAGGCGCAGTCATTCGTGGAAGCACTCCACACTTTGACTTCGTTGCAGGCGAATGTGCCAAAGGTTTAGGTGTAGTTGGTTTAGATACTGGCTTACCGGTAATCAATGGTGTATTGACTACGGACAGTATTGAACAGGCGATTGAACGCTCTGGTACAAAAGCAGGCAATAAAGGTGGTGAAGCTGCCCTTACTGCAATTGAAATGGTTAATTTGCTAAAGGCGATCTAAAGCATGTCGCAGACACTCCAAGCTACTTATGCAGCTAAACGCAAAGCACGTCGTTTTGCTGTACAAGGGATTTATGAATGGCAAATGAGCCACAACCCGATGCACGAAATCGAAGCCCGCACGCGTGCTGAAAATGCCATGCATAAAGTGGATCTAAGCTATTATCATGAATTGCTCACGCAAGTGATTGCAGATCATGAAGCATTGGATGCGTTATTAATGCCAGTACTTGATCGCGAGATCAGTGCACTGGACGGTGTTGAACTTGCAACCTTGCGCCTTGGCGCATACGAATTGAAAGAGCATCTTGAAATTCCGTATCGTGTTGTATTGGACGAAGCTATTGAATTAGCGAAACACTTTGGTGGAGCCGACAGTCACAAATACATCAATGGTGTATTAGACCGTTTAGCGCAAAGCCTACGTGAAGCAGAAAAGCAACAAGCGAAGTAAGTTGCGAATATGGCTGAGTTTTCTATCATTGATTCCTATTTCAACCGACCGAGTTTAAATTCAGTCGATTTAGGTGTCGGTGATGACTCAGCCCTGCTCACCCCCCCTTCAAACCAACAATTGGTCATTTGTGCAGATACCCTTGTTGCAGGACGACATTTTCCGCTTGATACATCTCCCCATGCAATTGGTTGGAAATGTGTTGCCGTAAACTTATCTGATATTGCTGCTATGGGCGCAAAGCCACATAGTATTTTACTCGCCTTAAGCTTACCCCAAATTGATCATGACTGGCTAAAAGGCTTTAGTCAGGGTTTATATGATTGTTGCGATCAATTTGGCGTGAGTTTAATTGGTGGAGATACCACCCAAAGCCCGCATCTCACCTTGTCAGTCACCGCTTTAGGTTGGATTGAACACGGTAAAGCCATTCCACGCTCAGGTGCTCAAGTGGGTGACTTAGTGGTGGTCAGTGGCACAGTAGGTGATGCAGCTTTTGCTTTACAA
This sequence comes from Acinetobacter sp. TGL-Y2, assembly GCF_001612555.1. Classification (NCBI taxonomy): domain Bacteria; kingdom Pseudomonadati; phylum Pseudomonadota; class Gammaproteobacteria; order Moraxellales; family Moraxellaceae; genus Acinetobacter; species Acinetobacter sp. TGL-Y2. Next base: position 3,265,415 of record NZ_CP015110.1, read on the forward strand.
CATTTAGGGCATCCCTTACAGACACGTTTGGATTATCCCACACCGCGCTGTGAATTGGGTCAAGCGCTAAAAAATCTTGCCTCAAGTATGATTGATGTCTCTGACGGTTTAGCCCAAGATTTAGGGCATATTTTAAAAGCATCGAAAATAGGTGCCACACTCGAGCTGGATCAGCTACCTTTAAGTAAGACCTTGCAATCGCTACAAAATGAGCAAAAATGGCAATACGCTTTGGCAGGTGGTGATGACTACGAGTTATGTTTTACAATAAGTCCTCAAAACTACGCGACGTTGTTGCAGAATAATCCTCATACGCCAACTACAATCATCGGGCATATTCAACCAGAATTAGGTTTGCGTTTGCAAAAAGATGGCTTAGACCACGCCCTTCATTTCCATGGATACCAACACTTTGTCTAAACCGCCTATTAATTTTAAAAACATGACAGTGTCAGAGCGCTGTATTGTGTTCTGTGGCGTGGGTTTTGGTTCTGGATTACTGCCTAAAGCGCCAGGTACTTTTGGTTCAGCCTTTGCACTTTTGTTTGTGCCTGTGTTTATGGCGATAGGTTTTAACGCAAGCGTGATCGCAATCATGATTATGTCACTTATGGGTATTTATATTTGCGGTCGTACCGCCGATATTATGGGTGTGCATGACGATGGACGAATTGTCTGGGATGAATTTGCAGGACAATCGATTACCTTCTTACCCCTCATTTATTTGGGACTCATGAATTGGGTCTGGTTATTGGTGGGTTTTGGTTTATTTCGTCTGTTTGATGTGTGGAAACCTTGGCCGATTCGTGTCATTGATCGTCAGGTTGATGGTGGCTTTGGGATTATGTTTGATGATTTAATTGCCGGCTTATGGGCAGCAATTTGCATTATAATTTACTTATATATTGATATGGCTTAAGCCAAGTTTCAGGGTGTTTTATGTCAACCACTGTCGTCATTCTTGCTGCAGGCAAAGGAACGCGCATGCGTTCAAAGCTACCGAAAGTGTTGCAGCCATTAGCAGGACGACCACTTCTTGGTCATGTAATTGAAACCGCAAAAAAAATACACGCTCAAAATATTATTACCATTTTTGGTCACGGAGGCCATTTAGTTCAAAACGCCTTTTCTCATGAAGATATTCAATGGGTTGAACAAACTGAACAGCTCGGTACAGGTCATGCCGTTAAAGTAACGTTGCCTGTATTGCCCAAAGACGGTATGTCACTTATTTTGTCTGGCGACGTGCCTTGTGTTCAACAGAGTACCTTGCAACGTTTGGTTGAGGTTTCAACAGAAACAGGGATTGGAATCGTCACCTTAACTCTAGCTGATTCAACCGGCTATGGTCGTATTGTACGTAGCAACAATAAAATCCAAGCGATTGTTGAACACAAAGATGCAACCCCTGAACAACATCAAATTAAAGAAATCAATACTGGAATTTACTGTGTCAGTAATGCCAAATTGCATGAATGGCTACCTAAACTGAATAATAACAATGCACAAGGTGAATATTACCTGACTGACATCATTGCGATGGCGTTAGAAGATGGTTTAGAGATCGCGTCGATCCAACCTGAAATGGCTTTTGAAGTAGAAGGCGTCAATGATCGCGTACAACTTGCAGCACTGGAACGTGAATTTCAAAGTTATCAAGCCAAAGAATTGATGAAACAAGGTGTACACCTGATTGACCCTGCACGTTTTGATTTACGTGGTCAGCTTCAGGTCGGTCAAGATGTCCGTATCGATATCAATGTGATCATTGAAGGTGAATGTAGCTTCGGTGATAATGTCGACATTGGCGCAGGTTGTATCATTAAAAATACCCATATTGCGGCAGGAACCAAAGTTCAAGCCTATAGCATTTTTGACAATGCAGTGATTGGTGAAAATGTTCAGATTGGCCCTTTTGCGCGTTTGCGTCCAGGTGCAAACTTAGCGGCTGACGTTCATATTGGCAACTTTGTTGAAGTCAAAAACTCAAGCATTGGACTCGGCTCTAAAGCCAATCACTTTAGTTATTTAGGTGATGCTGAAATCGGTGCTGGGTCAAATATTGGTGCAGGTACAATTACCTGTAACTATGACGGCGCAAATAAGCATAAAACAGTGATTGGTGATAACGCCTTTATTGGCACCAACAACTCATTGGTTGCGCCAGTAAAAATTGGGCATGGTGCGACCACAGGTGCAGGTTCTGTCATTACCCATGATGTTGCAAACAACAGTCTAGCTGTTGAGCGTGCTAAACAAATTTCTAAAGAAAATTATCAACGTCCCCAAAAGACTAAGAATTAAGAGGTTATTACTATGTGCGGTATTGTTGGTGGCGTTGCTGAACGAAGCATTACAAATATTTTAATTGAAGGTCTAAAACGCCTTGAATATCGTGGTTATGACTCTGCAGGACTTGCCCTGATCAATCAAGGTCAAGTGTTACGTGAACGTCGTGTCGGTAAGGTTGTAAACCTTGAAGAAGCGGTGAATGGCGCAGAACTGATCGGTTCTTTGGGCATTGCACATACGCGCTGGGCAACACATGGCAAACCAACTGAAGACAATGCGCATCCGCATATTTCAGGTCAGGTGGCCGTGGTACATAACGGTATTATTGAAAACTACCAAGAGCTCAAAGATGACCTCGAAGCTTTGGGCTATGTCTTTACCTCGCAGACAGACACTGAAGTGGTGGCGCATTTGGTCAATGATGCGCTGAAATCAAGCCCCGATTTGATGCACGCTGTTGAACAAGTGGTTCCTCAGCTTAAAGGTGCTTATGCTCTGGGTATCGTACATACTGATTATCCAAATGAGTTGATCACGGTGCGTGAAGGTTCGCCTTTGGTGATTGGGGTCGGTATTGGCGAGAACTTTATCAGTTCAGATCAATTGGCTTTACTGCCTATTACCAATCGCTTTATTTACCTTGAAGAAGGCGATATTGCACGTTTAACCCGTGATTCGATTGAAGTCTTTGTCGGTGGAAAAAGGGTTGATCGTCCTGTAAAAGAACTCGATGCAACGGTCAGCAATGCCTCAAAAGGTGAATATAAGCATTACATGCTCAAAGAAATCTATGAGCAACCTGAAGCGATTCAGCAAACAATTTCTCAAGCATTAAATGGCAATCAACTGCGCGATGACTTCTTAAAAAATGCCGATGCAGATTTCAGTCAAATCCAAAATGTGCAAATCATTGCCTGCGGTACCAGTTACCATGCCGGCATGATTGCAAAATATTGGTTTGAACAGCTGATCAATTTGCCTTGCCAAGTCGAAATTGCGAGTGAATTCCGCTACCGTACCCCTGTAATTGTGAACAATACGCTTTATGTATGTATCTCTCAATCAGGTGAAACAGCGGACACTTTAGCGGCTTTACGGGATACACAAAAACGTGCGCTTGCTAAAAACATTAATATTACAACATTGACCATTTGTAACGTTGCAACCTCGTCAATGGTCCGTGAAACCAACCACAGTCTCTTGACATTGGCAGGTCCTGAAATTGGTGTAGCATCAACCAAAGCCTTTACCACGCAGCTTGCAGCACTGATGCTATTGGTCCTTAAAGTGGGTCAGGTCAAGCAAAGTATTTTTGAAACAACAGTTTCTGAAATTATTTCTGACTTGTGGCATCTCCCTAAGGTTATTTTAGATACATTGCAAAAAGACAAAGAAATTCTGCGTTTGTCTGAGTTATTTGTTGAAAAGAACCATTGCTTATTCTTAGGTCGTGGTACTGAGTTCCCAATCGCACTTGAAGGCGCATTGAAACTTAAAGAAATCTCATACATCCATGCTGAAGGTTATGCTGCGGGTGAACTTAAACATGGCCCATTGGCATTGGTGGATAACGATATGCCAGTGGTCATTCTTGCGCCAAAAGACGATATGCTCGATAAACTTAAATCGAACATGGAAGAAGTTCAAGCACGTGGCGGTGAACTGTTTGTCTTTGCAGATGAAACCAGTGGCATTAAAGAAAAAGACCGCCAACACGTGGTATTAGTGCCGAATGTGGGTGCTCTGCTTGCGCCAATCGTGTACAGCATTCCAGTACAGCTGTTGTCTTACCACGTGGCGGTGTTACGTGGTACGGATGTAGACCAACCAAGAAACCTCGCAAAATCGGTGACAGTTGAATAAGTTATTGTTTTTATTAATTTATTTTTGTATGAGAGTAATAAAGTTTCATACTAAGTAATAAAGTCTCATACTGAGTAATAAAGTGTAATACTGAATTGCTCAAAAAATCCACACAAGCTATGCTCTAAACAGCATGATGTGTGGATTTTTTTATGGCTAACTTTAAGAACATACAAAATCATGAACTCAAAATTCAAAAGTGGATTAAAGAAGGACGAGGACAGGGTTTTGGAAATAACTATAAGCCTTGGATCACAATTCGAGATGTGAGTTCAGAAGGACGATCTCACCGAGTTTTTGGTCATAAGAGCCAAAGAACTCATCATCTGTTATCTGATTTAGAACTTTCTGCTTTTTTATTACTAGAATGGCATTTCAGTACTATCGATATTAGGGAGCAGTATCCTTTAGACCTTGAACATACCTTAGAAATTGCTGAATCAATTAGAATCCCCCATCCTAAACTTGGAAAACACTATCAAATAATGACTAGTGATTTCTTGGTAGATACAAATAATTCAAAATCTCCTAAATTTGCAGTCCAAGTAAAATATTCAAATGCTCTCAATGACCCACGCACAATCGAAAAAATAGAAATTGAACGACAGTATTGGAAACAACAAAATGTTCCCTTTTATATTTTCACTGAACATCAAGTCCCTTTAATTGTCAGTCAAAATATTCAATGGTTGTACAGTTCTCTAAGTACTTTAGAACTTAGTGGTCAAGATACATTACATAAACTTAACTTCTATTCTGATATTTTCAAAAATAATAAGTCTAAAAAAATTAATGAATTGGCAAGATTTATTGATCAAAAATATCAATTTGAAATGGGGCGATCTCTAAGAGAAATTAGAGATTTACTCGCTCAACGTTATTTCACATTTGATCTTAATATTTCTTTTAAAGATTTGAAAACTGATCACATTCAATCAGGCCAGATCAATATTTGGAATGAGGTGCTTCATGCTGAAAATCAATGAAGTATTAAGCTTTGAGGAATCGTCATTTAGAGTTTTAACTATTCTACCCCATTCTGTGATTTGGATTAATCTCGACCTAGAGAATGCTTTTCCTATCGAAGTAAGTAAAACTGAGATACTGAAAGGCTTAGAAGATTTAAGTATTCAAAGAGAATCTGACCCGCACCAATCAATTGCTTTTATTCAATCAGAGAAGGGATCAATACAAGAAACTAAACGTGACCAAAACTATGCTCTTATTCATCCTTTAATTTCTCATGAATTATTTTTTATCCCAGCTCAAAGAGGCAAAATAATTGATGAAATTATGTCTCAGCATCGAGTAACTAAACAAACAATTTATCGCTTAATTCGAAGATATTGGCAAAGAGGACAAACGCCTAATGCTCTGCTTCCAGACTATAGGAATAGTGGCGCTAAAGGGCAAAAAAGAACACCTAAAGACAAAAAACTAGGACGACCACGTATCTATAATAATGAACAAGGCATTAATGTCACTGAAGATATTGAAAAGCTCTTTTATCGCACAATTAAATTATTCTTCTTGAAAGACAATCAGCATTCACTCCCCTTTGTTTATCGAAAATTTCAAACCACATATAAAAATCTGTATCCCGATACAATTGAGGCAGATATTCCTACCATATGGCAATTTAAATATTATTACGAAAAGGAATTTAAAAAAATTGAGAGCATTAAGGCTCGTATTAGCACTTCTAACTATCGTAAAGACCATCGTCCATTACAATCGACATCAACTTCTCAGGCCTTAGGACCTGGTTCTCGTTATGAAATTGATGCAACGATCGCAGATATTTACCTCGTTTCTAATACCAATCCCAATAGTATTGTTGGAAGACCCACTATTTATTTTGTTATCGATGTATTTAGCCGCCTCGTTACTGGTTTTTACATTGGTTTTGAATCTCCATCTTACTTAGCAGCCATTCAAGCACTTAATCTGGCGATGACCGATAAAGTTAAATATTGTGCTGAATATGGTATCAACATTCAGTCAGAAGACTGGCCAGCAATTGGTTTACCTGATGCACTACTTGCTGATCGAGGTGAATTACTTGGCTATCAGGTTGAAGCTTTAGAAAAAACATTTGCTGTAAGGATTGAGAATGCACCTGCAAGACGAGGAGATGCAAAAGGCATCGTAGAACAAGCATTCAATACTTATCAGGCTTATTTTAAAAAAGAAGGTAAAGGAAAAGGTGTAGTCGAAGGTACTATCGTAAAAAAGACAGGTGGTAGAGATTACCGTCAAGATGCAACGCTAAACATCCATGAATTTACTGAAATTATTCTTGCCTGCATCATCTCGCATAATCAATTTCATGTTTTAAAAACATATGATCGTGAAGCAGATATTCCAAATAGTGTACCAACTATTCCCTTACATTTATGGAATTGGGGCATTCAAAATAGAACTGGGAAATTACGAAGTGTTTCTGAAGAAGCTCTCAAAATTGCATTGTTACCACGGACTAAAATTACAATATCTGATTTAGGTATCAAAGCATTTGGAGTTTTTTATCTAGCCAAAGAAATACTTGACCTTGGTTGGTTACATCGAAAAACAGAGCGTTCTCGTCCTCAAAACCTCGAAGCAGCATATGACCCTTACTCTATGAACAAAATTTATATTTTTCCGCATAGCAATAGCCTTGAGTACTGGATAGGCAGTATTTCTTCTCGATCACGAGAATTTATAGATTGTTCTTTTTGGGAAATCAAAGAAAAACAAAAAGCTCAAAAAGAAAATCTAGTCGAATATGAGCTCGAAGCATCGAAAAAGCGAAGGGAACTTGAAACAGTTATAAGCACGAAACTTAAAACCAAGACTGCGAAAAGTCCACTTAAACCTTCTCAACGTATTTCTGAAATATCTATAAATAAAGCAAAAGAAAAAAGTATTGAGCGTAAAGGTAAAGTACAACAGCAAAAAATAATAAATACGAACATTATTCCAATGCCTAAAGCAAAAATATCTAGCATCCCACAAGACACTGAAGCTGTTCACTACCCCGATCTTACAGATGAATTATTTGGTGAAGATGACTAAAATGAATTTACCGTTGAATTTTATTAGAGCAACTTACACCCCTAGCTTTGGCGAATATGAGGGAAATCCATTTATCGAAGCACTTCCACCAATTATGCAGGAAGTTTCAGATATCAAAGAAAATCTGATTGGAAAAGTGGATTATGATCCTGAAGATATTCTTAGATCTAAAAATGAAAGGATTCATCTTACAGCCCAACTCCTTCATCAATTTTTTCAGCCAATAACACGACATATCTCTTTAGAATCAAAAATATCTATATTGATACGCAAGGGCTATATAGGACGTAACATTGCTGATGGGAAATTACATCAACATTTGCAAAACGGCTATGAACGTATCATGTCTGGTGAGATTAATGCTTTTCGCTTTGAAGCACCTCAGTCAACAGCTTTAAGTTACTCTCTCATTGGATGTTCTGGAAGTGGTAAAAGTACAACGCTACACCGCATTTTGAACCTTTACCCTCAAGTGATTTATCATGAAAAATATAATTTTACACAGCTCGTTTATCTCAAAATAGACTGCCCTCATGATGGTTCACTTAAAAATCTATGTTTACATTTCTTCAAAGCGATTGATGTTGCATTAGGAACAGATTTTGAAAGAAAAGTTGCTCTAAAAAGATTAGGAATCGAAGCTCTTTTAAATTATATGCGTCAAATTACAAATACCTATGCGATTGGGGTACTCGTCATTGATGAAATCCAGCATTTAAGTGTCAAGAATTCGGGTGGTGCAGAGAAAATGCTTAATTTTTTTGTCACTTTAATCAATGTAGTAGGTCTACCCGTAGTCATGGTGGGTACACCTAAAGCCAAATTTATCTTTGACGGTGATTTACGCTCAGCTCGTCGTGGAGCAGGATTTGGAGCTGATATATGGGAACCAATGAAGAATACCGTTCCTTCTTCAAATACTTCGAACAGAGCAGAATGGACAGCCTTTACCAATGCTCTTTGGAAATACCAATGGCTGACCAACAAAGAACAGCATCTAAGTGATGAAATTAGAAACTGTTGGTATGAGCTATCTCAAGGTGTGCTTGATATTGTGGTCAAACTTTTTGTTTTAGCTCAAGGTCGAACGATCATGACACGATTGGAAAGAATTACCCCAAGTTTACTTAGACAAGTCTATGAGGATGAACTCAAATTTGTCCATCCTATGATTGAAGCACTTAAATCAGGAGATCCCAATCGAATTGCACTCTACTCAGATTTAACGATTCCTCATGTTGATAAAACCTTACTTTTATTACAGCAAAAAATAGAAGAAGAACAAGAAAAAATTGAAACATATAGCGGTAACCAGCAAGCGCAAAGGCTGCATCACTTGCTTGTTGCTACAGGTTATACAGAACAAAAAGTTATTGCTTCAATCAAAAAAGCTTTTAATGATTTTCCTCATTTAAACATGCAAGAATTGATGCCGATTGTGTCTAATTGGCTTATGGAAATAAAATTAGATAACAGCCTTAGCAATACCTCACCTGCAACAAACACTCGTAAGAGATTAAAACAAGATGAATGGATGAGCTTACCCTCAGATGACTTGAGGTTTAAATTTTCTCAAAAAGAAAAAGGACAAGATCTTTATGACATTCTGGAATCAAGCAATCTAATTTTTGATACTCAAACTTGGTTACAGTCAATGTAGTAGAAGACTTGCATGTTGAACTTTCCTAATCCCTATCCGAATGAACTCATGTACAGCACCATTGCAAGAGCTGGAGTTCACCATGCCATTACAAGTCCTAAACAACTACTTGATGAAGTATTTAATAATCGAAAAGTCATAGCCACGATCGATCTACCGAACCATCTTTTATGCATTTTGAAACATCTATCCCCTAGCTATACACTTGAAGAACTAATTTACGAAAACACCCTTTTTCCAATATATGCACTGTTCTCTTCAGAAAGTACACGTCTGCGTTGCCTTAAATGGATGGGGAGCCAGTCAAAAGGTTCTATTCATTTAGCATTAGGAGTTGCGGCATCCAAAGTTAAGCAGATAACAACGCATCGATATTGTCGCCATTGCTTAGAAGAACAATATCACCAATATGGAGAATTTTTTTGGTCAAGACTTTGGTACATTCAAGGTGCAAATTGCTGTAGCAAACATAAAGTTAAATTGTCAGAATTTTTACAACCAGCCCATTTGAATGGACGACATCAATTTATTCCTGCAAGTTTTATCCTGGATCGCAAGCAACCTCATAACCCTGCTCATGAATTAGATCTAATCGTGAGTAGGCGTGTTGATGAGCTGTTAAAGCTTCCTCCCACAAAATCACCTACGTTCCATCAATGGAGTCAATTTTATCAACGTATTGCAAAGCGATTAGGTTTCAACAAAGGTTCTAAACACATTGATTATTCAAAAATTGATGTAGTAGTTATAAAAAAATGGGATCTAAAATGGTTACAGCAACATCACCTAGATGAACTGAAATCTGAAACATGTTGGCTTAGAGCTATCTTTAGAAAGCATCGTAAGTCATTCAGTTATCTTGAACATATTATTGTCTTAGAGACGTTTTCCCCTAAAGGCTGGACATGGGTAGCCATTCTGGATGAAATTCATCAATTGCCTGCTAAGCCCACTAATACTGATACACCTATTCAAAGAACTAAGTACAAAGACATATTGATACTCAAAGAAAAACGTAATGAATGGCTGTGTTTGATTCAAAATTTTGGAATAAAACCGTCTAGAGTCAAAAATGCTGCTTTATATGCATGGCTTTATCGCAATGATAAAACTTGGTTACTAACAAAAAATAGAAGCTTTCACGCTTTGCCCACAAGCATTTCCAAGAAAGTAGATTGGCCTCTGAGGGATTGGCTGATGGTGAGGCGATTATTCAAAATATTCTATCAATCATTAGACGATTTGAGTTTACCTAGGCAATCTAGAAACTGGTATCTAAGGCAACTACCGCAACACGCCACCGTAGAAAAAAATCTATATCAGCTTCCCTTAACACATAAATTTCTGAGCACTTTTTCAGAAGATATTAGCAGTTATCAAATCCGTAGAATTACTCGAACGATTATTCAATTTGAAAAAAATAATCAATGCCAAGCTGGTTGGCAATTATTACGACATTCAGGATTAAGTGAAGAAAGACTAACAGATGAAGCACTCAAATTCCTAAATCAAATTAAAAGGATTAATCATGGCTAAGATAAGTCACATCGCTAAGAATATGAAAATAAAAAAGATTGGCTCTTTGTTTAAAAAACATAACTCAGGCAGTTGGGCAATAAATCTAGCTTTGGAAGATGAAAATAAAGTACCTGAGACAACTTCCACTAACTTTTCTAATGCAAAGTTATTAAGAAAAAAAGTCACATCAACCCTACCCAAGAATATCCTAAAGGCTACAATTTACGCTTTAAAATTAGTTCAATTCAAGATTGGCTATCCTCTGTCAATAATTCAAACTTACCCAAAGGAAAGTTTGTAGAACATTATTTCTTGTTTGATGCAGTTCGTGTGGATCAATTCGGTCAGCCTATGTCCGAAACCATCAAAATTAAACTTCCACAATTCGAACTTGCTCGATCTCTTTTTTTCTACACTCCATATTTAGCAAGATCAGCAATAATAGAGAATAGTTTGAGTATTGATTTCGATATCGTTTCAAATCGAGATCACTTCCTCATCAATATTTTGCCAGCCTGCTCATACCCAATTTCGCATTTCAACGATGCAGGCATACGACGGATCTTATCTTGGATTCTTCTTGATCCTGATATTCGACAATCTTTTGAAAGTATTAGTCAGTTTTGTACGCAATATGGCTATGACGCTGACCAATACCGTATATGGAGTTTTTGTTTTAATCCGCCCCAACTCAATGGAGTGATCTTTGATACATATGGCTATTACAAAGCTGAAACATCAGAATTTTTTGTAAATGAAATATCAGGTTTCAAAAGAATCTCAAGTCGTATTTCAAAAGAAGTCGAGTTCTATAGCGATAAATTAATTGAGTCTAAATCAGGTGGGAAAGGTCAAAACTCTTCAGGAACTAAAAATAATGGAAAGGAACCGACCATCAAAGATGAGGAAGATGGCAATAGCGATGATGTTCAAATCATTGATGTTGTACCGACACACTTCGACTTCCTAGAAGCCATTGAAACAAGGAAAACATCTAAAAAAACTAGGCATAGAAACCATGGTACGAAAGATCAGGAATTACCATCTACCAAAGAACCGTCAGGTGTTAGCACTAATGAACCTATTTCTGAGGGCGCTGTCCCCTCGGCTGAATTTAATGGTGTTGAGGATGAAACTGAAGATCTTCATCTTTATCTTGATCGTTTCTCTGCATTTCAACAAATGATTGATTTGTTTTGCAAAGAAAACTCTATTAAAAATTTTAACTTTCAACTTCACAAATTACCTAACATTCAAGGCCACTCCAAACATATAAAGACTGATGGTAATCCTAGATGTGTCGCAGAAGTCAGTTTTCAATTTAATGGTCAAAATATTGTGATCTTAGAAGTAGATACTTCTGACAATAAGAAACCTCTCTCAACTCGTGTTTTATCGATTAAAGATACAAATCAATGGAATACCGTTGATCGAGCAAAAGTACTTGAGTTAGTAGTTACTCAATGTTTACGTTGGCCCAAAGGGATCTTTAAGCATATTAGCTTTAAAAATAGCGCATTAAACCATCCTAGAATGGACATTAAAAACCAGCAAATTTCTAATCAAGAGTTGATTGGGTGGGCATCACGTTTATCTAGAACAATGTACCCAGATACAACCATTTAGACTCGATCCTACTTAAACAGGAACATAAGCCTGAGCTAAACGCTTTTCTGTGGAAGCCTGTGTTGTGTAGAAACGCTCTTGGGTGGCATATACAAAATTCTTTAAAGATTCTTCGTCTGTAATCGTGTATTTACCATTTGCATCCATAGGTAAGCCCAAGGTTTGAATATAGATATGTAAGTTTTTTTGAACTTGAGTACTATATGCATTGTAAGTATCTAATGCTTTAGCAATATTCTTCCGATTCGGAATGCCTACTTTATCTACGGTATATGAAGGATCAACAGCTAGTAGACCACCTAACTGAAAGAACTGTGTTACTTCCGCTGTTGTAGCAGCTCTATAAAGCGTATTCAATCCTTTAAAAATACTATTCATGGCACTTAAGCTTTTAAAATATAAATACCCTGTGCTTTTATCAAAGATTGCATCTGGAGAGTCTGCTAAAACTACAATAGGATTATCCAATACTTCAGGCTGATTTGAAAAACTTAGAGTCTTTCTATAAATTTTTGCGCTAGGTAAAACTTTTTGGATATAGTAAAAATCATCGGTCTGACGCTTGAAAATTAAATACTTAATATCTTTGTACTGAGTACCATTGATCGTAGGCAATGAAGTATTTACTTTTTTTTCTAATTCCAGAATAGGGTTTGTTATATCAGTCAACGTGTTTAAGTCCACTTTAAACCAATCACCATTTTGAGCTATTGCTGTTGGTGTATAAGAAATAGTATTTAAAGTAGTCGGTAATAAACCAGCATAAAAATCAGGACAATTCTGACCCGACAAAACGATATGAAACTTTGCATTATTTCGTGAATACAGAAAATTCATTACCACCCCTTAGTCTAAAATTAAAAATGTATATTCATTCACTTTTGTAAGAGCAATATAACTTCGCATATCACCATTACCATCTTCAAAAAGCTCATCAATAGTTTTTATTTCCCTCTTAGAAATCACCAAAAATTTTGAATCATCTATATTTTTTATAAAATAAAATCTATATCCCAATACTAAAAAGATTGGATTAAAGTAAAAAAATCGAGTCCTAGCTAGGACTATTAGCATTAATACAAAGAAAAGTAAGAATGACTTCAATGTAGGTAAACTAATGGCAACAAATGCATAACCTAAATAAATTGGAAGATAAAAGTCATTTGCCTGCTCAAATTCTTTTACTTTTTTTCTCTCTATAACATCCTGATCTAAATACTTTAAGCTAAATCTAATCGAAAAAAATGAAAGAAACAGCAAAGCTATAAAATAAATCACATAAGCAACATACGTGACTGACTCAGTGATAAATTTTTCACTAAATCTAAAATTTTCAATGCTTATTAAAAGTGAGATTAGGTACTTGACCCACTCCCACCTCAACCAAACTGTCTCTTCATGAGAAATAAGAAAAATTAATCCGGCTAAGGCGATGGAGATAGCAGTCAAAACTATATGTAATGCATGTTTCATGCTAAATCTCCATCTGCAATCAAAGTCTATTGTGCTTAATTTTCATCCCATTTCATAGCATAAAGAGACACAACTTGACGCATAAAATTTTATTCTTATTGCTCAAAAATTTTCGCTATCTGCTCTTCCGCATCTCGAATCGAAATCTGACCATTCATCAGCATAGGCAAGAGCCAATCACGCAGGCTCTGTAAATTTCTATTTTGAAGCATAATATTTTGCTTACTTCGGTTGAGAGGATGTATTTTTTTATAAAACTCTTGTACTACCACTTTGGGTGGAATAGCCACATAATACTTCCCTATGAAAGCATCAAATAAAAAGTTTTTAATACCACTAGTTTTCCCTTCCCATCCAAAGAAAACATTATGTTTATATAATTTATTCCATAAACCAATAAAATAGTAAAAATATGAATTATCCACTAAAGAAATTGCCTTACAAAAATTAGAGCAAATTAATGGATTACTAAATCTTTTAAACGATTCATCTATTAGAGAGGTTAAGCGCCCAGTTGATTGAATAGGACTACCACCTGAGATTTCAATAATAATATCAAAAGGTTTTAATATCTTATTTTTGTTTTTACTATTGATAAACCTTAATGGAGTTTCTACTTTTCCCTTTCCATTCAATCCGTTAATATCTGCACCTCTAATACAATTAACACCTAAATTATATTTATCTTGTTGAGTATCTTTACCCCAATCACCTGTTTTTGTAGATTCAATTAGAGAAACTAAATTGCTAATTTTCCAACCTTCAGGAACATCTTTAGCAAGAATCTCATTATAGACCATTACTCCACAGTTATTTTTATATGGTTTTCCATTTATATTAGGAAAATCATATTGAAGGAACCATCTATCAAAGAGAAGTCCTTCTATATCTTCGTATTTATTAAGGATTTTATTATTAATATCTATTTTTTCATCTAAAGCTCTAAGAACTCTAGCAATACTCTTTTGTAAAGTTAAACTCGGTGTAGGTATTTCAAAATTCAAACAATCTGGCACTCGTATATGACTAACAATAGATCCAGAACTATCATACCTTCTAAATTGAGCTTGTAAGTCAGGAGAAAGAAAAGAATATAGTAAAAAATTACTATCTAATTTTTGAGGGTTTGGTCTGTACTGCATAATGCGTTGTCCAAGAAATACAGTATCTTTAAAATCTACAATACCTGCCTCACCTAGAGGAGCTTCTCGTGTTAATAACACATCATTTTTTTTAACTTTAGCCCTTTTAGTCCAAGCCTCAAAAGTCGCTTCTTCTACGTAACGACAACCAGACAGATTTACTCTCCCATTCTTAATGTTAGGAGTTCTAATCATCTTATAAGGAGTTTCATAATCAACATTCGGCGCTGTTTTATTAACACAATCCACAATGAGATCACATAATTCTGAAATTTTTATCCGTTTCCAATCATTACTCTTCAAAATTTAATCCCCCTAATAAATTTTGAATTTCAGTTTCTAATTTCCTAGACTCAAGGAATAAATCAGATAAGCTATTAGTATAATCCAACATGATTGTTGTAAAGTCTTCGGTACTTAAATCAATATGCTCTATTTTTGATAAAAAATACTGCCCTGCATTAAAAGAATAATCCTTGTTAACAAGATCTTCATACTCTACAGCTATAGAAAATTTATTTTCTTCTCTCTTCTGGTTAAAGCATTCAATTATTCTTTGCTCATCTGAGTCACTTAAGATAGTTCTCTGATTTTTACCATCTTTAATTTTTTCTCCAAGTTCTGATGCATCGATTAGCATCACTTTATCTTTATTATTAGCATCGACAAAAATAATTGAAACACTTGTTCCAGTCGTAGCAAAAATATTGGAAGGCATAGAAATTACGCCTGCTAAAATTTTATTATCCACTAAATGTTGCCGAATTTTCTTATCAATACCTGATGCTGCTGATATAAAGCCAGTTGGGACAACTATCGCGGCTTTCCCATCCTCTTTTAAAGAAGAAATGATATGTTGCAAGAACAATTGGTAAATTTCCATCTTGTCCTTTTCTTTTGGCTTAATTTTTGGAATACCGCCAAAGAAACGCTCTTTGTTCGCCTTTGTGTCCAAATCATCTCTAAAATCACTAAAATCTAGTTTAAAGGGTGGGTTGGAAACAATATAGTCAAACTTTTTAAGCTCAGCCCCATCCTTATGGTATGGATGAAGCATGGTATTGCCTTGTACTACATTCGGAATAGAGTGAACTAAGTTATTCAGAATTAAGTTCAAACGTAATAAATTTGATGACTTTTGAGAAATATCTTGTGTGTAGATAGCACAACGCTTTTCACCAATAACATGAGCCACATTCATTAACAGAGTTCCTGACCCCGCAGCAGGATCATAACAAGTTACATTCTTTACTTGTCCCTGTTGATCCTTGGGTACAAGGATCTCTGCCATAATACGTGCAACGGCATGTGGTGTATAATATTCTGCGTATTTACCTCCACTATTCGAATTATAGTCTTTAACTAAATATTCAAAGATAGAAGCATAAAAATCGAATTTCTGATCAAAAATTCGTTCAAAACTAAACTCTACTAATTCATTAATGATCGCTTTACAAAATTCATCTCGCTTAGAAGGATCACTAATAAACTGGCTAAGCTCATCAAATAGCTTAATTTTTGCATGGCCATCAGTTTGAACCGCAAAAATCTCATTATTCTGAATAGAAATATCTCTTAATGTATCATCAAAAAGTTTTGAAAAATCAGGTTCATTTTGCTGGCTGAATAGGTAACTAATAAAGTGCTGTGGTTTGAGAATTGCTGTATCTGCTGGCATCTGTAAAGCAAGCATCTCTAACTCATCATCCGACATTTTAGAGAGCACATCTTCCCATTTTTCAGCTTCAGCTAAACTTGGTTCCACTTTTTTTGCTTCATAAGCAAATTTATCATTCAAAAATTTATATAAAAAAGCCTGCGTGATAATTTTAAATTCATTACCATCATTACCAAGTCCATAGTTAGCACAGATAGCTTTTAAACCATCAATAAGTTCTCTTACTTTTTGCTGAAACTGAATTTCTACCATTGCCCTGAACCACCATTGAACTCTTTGAGGTACTCATTTACCACAAGCTGGTTAATATACCGTGTAGTCGTTGGATTTAATGCAATGTTCTGTTCATTTTTAAAGCGTTTGATAATATTCGGCATCATCACTCGAGCAAAGTAAGCTTCGTTATCTAATACATTTTCACTGTCTAGCACACGCTCATCTGCATCCTGTTTGAGTCCGATCAAAGCTTCATAAATCTGTCTCTCAGATTTTGAAATATCTCCTTGCTCATGCAGTCTCTTATGCACACGCGTGAACTTAATATCCCCTTTATACTTATCACTGAGTTGCTTATTCGCACGATTCAATTCTTTTATCCGCTCATGAATTTGTTGCAAAGTACCAATATTAGCAACCATCTCTTGCTGACTAACTTCGCTCAATCTCTTCTTTTTGAACAAACGTTCGAGCTCTTCTTTTAAGCTGATAAATTTCTCATCTTGCTGGTCAAAATTACTCGCTAGAGCCTCTCTCGTTTTACGTAATGTATCTTTGAGTTGATCAGCTAGAACTAATTCTTCTTCCGCAATTTTCTTAAATTTAAAAATTACATCTTCAAGAGCTAAATTAAGTAAATTTGTAGTGTCTTCACCACTTTCAATACTTTCCTTTAAATTCAGCATATCTAAATGATTGCTTATTTCTCGGAACATAATGTTGATCTTTACAAAATCTAAAGATCGAAGTTGCTCATAATCGCCCTGTAACCTCATGAGGTTATATAAGCTTTTTGCATCAGCTAAGCTTTTCTTCAATTCCAATACTTTTTTACGGTCAGCAATTTGTTGGATTTGCTCTGAGAAATGTTCCATGTTGTCCGTATCAAAACGGAATAACACATCTTTTAATTGAATAATTTCCTGATCAATTTCTTCTTTAGATTTGAAGAGATGAGAATAGCTATCCATCTCATCGCCTAACTCTGCCTGCAATTCCTCAAAATAGGCTTTGTTTGTTGCATCAAATTCTTTTCGAATATCTGCAAAGTCAACAACGTAACCATACCTAAAATCTTTATACGTGCGGTTCACACGAGTTAATGCCTGAAGCAAGTTATGCTCTCGAATCACACGGCCAATATAAAGCTTCTTTAACCGAGGAGCATCAAAACCAGTCAGCAACATGTTATAAACAAAGAGAAAATCAATTTTTCCTGCTTTAAAAGCATCAATCCAACCTTTACGCGCTTGTTTGTCACCTACATCATGTAAAATGAGTGCAGCAGATTTAACTTTGTTTTTTTCTTTTAAATGCTCTATATAAGATGTATCTGTCTTAGTAACATCATTGTCTTTTTTATATTTTGCATTAAAAATTTCAAACATCTGTTTCGCTTGCTCTGAGCTATCACAGATGACCATTCCACCTATAGTCGAATCATTGCAAGCACCACGACTATTTTCAAAATCTTGAACAATGTAATCCAGCATTGGTTCTACAAAAGTTGGATGTGCATAAATAATTTTTTTATCGACATCTCCCTGCTTAACCTCTGCTTGTGCTAATGCCTCTTGTAAAGCAATTTTATAGTTGGTTTGAATATCTTCTCGAATCAAACGTAATGTATATCCATCAGCAATTGAAGCATTGTAGTAATACTTATGAATGTAATCTCCAAACAGTGATCTTGAATTGTAGTCTGTTCCTAATAGCGGAGTTCCTGTCAGACCAATTTTGATTGCATTACGATCAGAAACATCTAAATTTGCAAGAAAGCTACCTTTAGGATTATAGCTACGATGTACCTCATCTAAGAAGTAAACCCGCTGAATATCAACACTGTAATCCTTTGTTGAGACAATGGTTGGATCATCTGCGAACTTCTGGATATTGATTACAGTAATCTCTGGTTTGCCACTGTTATTGTGGATGGCCTTAGTTGCCTTAATATCTTTAGTAAATTCATCTCTAGAGTTAATCGTATGTACAACTAGGCCACGGCTTGCAAATTCACTCTGTGCTTGCTGTAGTAAATCAAGTCGATCCACAATGAAATAAAACTTAGGAATTACACTATTTCGTTGATAATAATCCGTCAAAAATTTGACGTTATAGTACGTTAATGCTGTTTTACCACTACCTTGAGTATGCCAAATAATTCCTTTACGGATGCCTTCATCTAACTTTCTTTCAATTGCCTTAGTTGCAAACAGTTGTGGATAGCGCATGATATGTTTTTGCACACCATCTTCTGTTTCCACATAAGCAATTGAATAACGTAACATAAATGCTAAACGCTCTCGGCTTAACAAAGAAGTACAAATTCGGTTAGTAGGTCTATTAGGATCTTTATTGGTAATAAATTCAGGGCTATTTCTAATCACTTCAAAATTATTATCTTTAAGAATACGAATTTCTTCTGATTCAGCTAAAGGACTAAGTAAATAAGTTAGATTAAAAATTTCTTCTTCTCGGAAGTAATTAAAACTTGGCTTGTGATACGACGGAGTAGCATAAAAAGCGCCCATGATTGGCTGAATAGCCTCATCGTCGTATTCCATATTGTTTGAGAAGATCATGAACTGAGTAATGTTGATAAATCTTTTAAATTTAGAGTTTTGGAAACGCTTATTTATTCGGTCTCTTTCTGCTAAGACACCATCTTTATTATTTGGTTTCTTCACCTCAATAAAAACTAAAGGCATACCATTGACTAGGATCGTAATATCAGGACGGAATTCATCATCTCCATTTTGACAAGTAAGCTCCGTAACAACATTGAATGTATTGTTATTGATATTTTCAAAATCAATGAGTTTGATACCAGAACGATTGACTAACTTGCTGAAGAATACTTTCCCTAAATCATCATTGTCTAAAGTTAGCTTTAAATCTTGTAATTCTCTTTGAATATCATCTTTTTCAAATGAAGGATTAATTCGTCTTACTGATTCCAAGAATATTTCAGGGAAAATATTAGACTCCATATCCCATATATGTTCTTTTAAAGAAAGATACTTATAACCAAGCCTTGTTAAATGAAGAATTGTTGGAATTTTTACACGAGCATCTTCATTGAACTTCATGGAACCCTCATAAAATTAATATAAATTTTTGTTTATCATATATTATTAGGTAATAAATATTTTGCCGCTACACCTAAAGCAGTAGCTAATTCATATATTTTTTCAAGTGTAGGATTCACCTCACCTCTTTCGATCCGTCCTAAATAACTCCGATCCATGTTACAGAGCAATGCCAATTGTTCTTGTGACATATTTCTTTCTTTTCTATATTTGCGAACCAATTGCCCAAATTGAATAGTAAGTTCTGACATAAACATTCAAATGCTTAAAAAACAGAACTATCACTATTTGAGGACTATATATCCACGGATTATAATCCTCTTTTTAAATTTTCTAGTCTTTCGTCATGAAACAAATTGCTTCGCCTATCTTTCAATCTTTTCTAGTACTTCTCTCCCACAATCAAATTGATGGATGGACAACAAATAAAATTTGGAACAACTTGAATCTTTCTAAAGATGAAAGGCAACGTATCAACCAACAGCAGCTTTATAGGATCCTTAGAAAACTTGTACAGCAAGGCTACTTGATTAAAAACATTCACTTAGACAATCGAAGACTTTCTACATTTGTTGAAACAAAAAGTATGGATTCTTTCAAAAAACAATTCGAAAATCATATCGTGACACATGATTCAGAAAAACTTGAATTAAAAACTAAAGAATTAAAAGAAAAGCAAAAGATTTACGAAAACCAAATCAAAGCTTCTGAACAAGCCCTTGAAGATTTTCCAGAATTGAAATCTGAAATTTTGCGTAAAAGAAAAGATTTACAAAAAGATGTATAGCTGCAATCTTATTTTGGGATACAATGATAAAAAATTAATTTGTTCAAGATCATGCCTAAAGTATATTCAGTGGATTTACGTGAAAAAGTCATGCAGTTTTATGAAGAAAATAATCACAAATCATATACATGTAAAACCTTTAAAATATCTAGAACCACTTTGGATGATTGGATTCTTCTTCAAAACACCACTGGAGAATTGAAACAGCCTAAAATCAATGCAGGTCGACCCACTAAAATCAAGGATATGGATGCTTTCAAACACTTTATTGAAACTACTGAATTTTCTCAAGTGAAAGATCTCATCCCTTTATTTGAACAAAAGTTTGGGTATCCAATCCTTTACTCAACCCTGTTAAAAGCCATTCATAGACTTGGTTGGACACGTAAAAAAAGAGTTTTCTCTATAAGCAAGCCGACAAAATAACAAGGGCTGTATTCAACTGGTTTCTTCCGCAATGGAAAGAGGAGTTTGGGGAAGATCAGATTCTTTATATTGATGAGTCTGGGATAAACACCACAGATACAGCGCAATATGGTTGGTCTAAACTAGGCAGTCGTTGCGCTGCTTTAAAATTGGGTGGTCATGGTAAAAGATTAAGTATCATCAGTGCTGTGAGGTCTAATTCAGCGTATCAGTTCCTTTACCCTTTGATTTTTCAAGGTTCATGCGATCGAGCAATGTTCACGGGATGGTTGAGATATCTACTTGAAAATTTAACCAAAGATAATCAAGATAAGACCAAAAGACATCTGCTGATTCTAGATAACGCTTCGATTCATAAGAACGGAGATATCAAAAAACTAGCCAAAGACTTTAACTGTAGAATCATGTACTTGCCTGCTTACAGTCCAGATTTAAATCCAATTGAAAAAGCATGGTCAGTGCTAAAATCCAAAGTTAAAAGTATCGCTGTCCGTTTTGACAAAAACATAGAAGAAGCGCTCGATTTAGGCTTGAAGGCAATGTAGCTTAAAATTTAAATCCAGCTATAGAGCAATTAGAAGCTTACTCATCATTTATCAACCGACTGATTTCGAACTTTTAAAAGAAATATGCTCATACAGTTTTAGATTCTAATTTAGTCACAGCATTCATAGAATATTCCAAAAGTTGTATGAGCACATATATCAAAAGAAGAGCTAACAGTTTCATCAAAACTATTACAAACATGAAAAATTTTTTTTAATTTTTTTATATAAAAATTCATCCATTCTTCTTTAGATTGGAACTGATCCATATTCTTCAAATTCGCATGAAGATCAATTAACAAGCTACTTAATTTATTCATATTTTCAGATCTGATTGTCAATTGAATGGTCATAGGTTCCACGATATTTGAATAGATATTTCCGACTTGATCAGTTGAAAATATTTCTAAAATTAAACGATTGTTTTTCCTTGAAGAAAAAAACAACTTTGTTTTTCCAATTTGTTCATGTTCACCTATTTCTGTTTTTCTTCTTTGAATTTCTTTAAAAAAACTGTTGGACAGCATCTCAGATGTAGTTTTGTCTAAAAGCTCTTCTTTCAATCTTCTGATAATTAAGGCATCTCCACTACCAGAGAAAACAATAGGCTCCAGATAGGTGATTTTTTTATAAGAATCGGAAATTATTGAAAATTTTAAATCATCTGTCTCTTGGGTTAATCGCTGATCCGCAGCAATAATTACGCTATCTTTTAGTTGGATTCCAATAATTAAAGTCATGTTAAATTAGTAAAGAAACTTAAGTCTCAATGTTACATCACCTATCTTATTCTGTGATATATTTTGCAAAATACTATTCATAATATTAATAAAAGATGAATTTAGAGCTCAATCCCAAAAATACTATTGCTAGTGCTGGTGGTTCTCAAGTAATCATCAATAAAAATGGGATCACTATTATCACACCAGCGAAGTTTGAAGTTAAAGCTGGACAACATATATTTAAAAGTGGGGCAAAAATCCCAATGAATCTTCCTAGTCTTCCCACTTGGATACCTCATCAAGAATTTTTTGTGATTACTGATGAAAATGGCAAAGCCATTCACAATCAACACTATATTATGACTGATGAAGATGGTTCTAAAATTGAAGGCTATACTGATAAAAATGGTCATACAAAAACGTTTAAATCTATGAAACCTAAAGCTGTAAAGATCGAACTTCTAGAACGCAATGATCCTCAATATCATAACTTTAAGGAGGATTTTTATGGCTAAAGCTACCAAGGGTTCTGGTCAGACGTCTTCCTCGTCTACTCAACCTCAGACAAATGGCAAAGTTGTTAAATTAGAACCAGGTAAAGAAAAAGATTACCTCTGTGCTCACATTTGTTTTGCAAAAAAAAATCCTATTAAAGGCAAAGCTGGTCAGTTTCTAAATCAAAGAGCATGTACATACGCCATATGGAAACAAGAAGAAGCGAATGAATTAATTTGGCGCTATAAAGCTGAAGTGGGCTACCGAATGAGAGATCGCTTTCCGACACCCATTATGAGTGAAAAGCAACCTCAGAGAGCAAGCCGTTTTCCATTAGGAGTAGCAGCACGTGAAGGAATGTTTAAGCTTTCAGAACTAGAACAAAGTGCTAAAGGCCGTTTAAGAATCCCTGATGTCATTGTTTTAAAAGTGACTGATCAAGAACTCATTAATATGAGAGTTCAAGGACAAGCGGACTGGAGTAAACTTATCCCAGTTCAAAAAAATATTTCTAAAGTGATTGAAATCAAATTTGGCAAAGATAAGTTATCTAGAGAACAAAGAAATGCCTATATACAAATTGCAGGTAACAGAAATAATTTCAAGTTACTTGAAGATATAGATTGCTCATGTGAACTTAGAGACAATAATGCAAATGGTAGTTCTGCAACTGTTGGCTCTAAATACACTTATATTCAAAACATGTTAGTGGCGATTAAAATTAAACAGCACCCAGGTATACAACATCCCCCGTTAAGTACGCCTAGCCCAATCGCAGATTTTTTAGATAAAGCACCTTTGTATGAAATTGCAGTAGGTGTTGGGATTACAGTAGTTGTTGTAGGTTCGATCGTTCTCCTTCCCGTAAGTGCGACTGTAGCAGGTGCTGGTGCTTTGGGTGGATATGTATTAGCTACTTCTTGATTAGAGAGAATAATGAACAGTTTAGAATTTGAAAAAATTGTAGATGATGCAGAATATATCAATTATGACTATGGAGATCATGGAGAAACTGTACTTTCAGTGCATTTCCAATCTTGTTTTTACTTTTGGAATGGACATACTCCTGAAATCCGCCAAGCAATCCTAAACTGTTATACGAAATATATAGAACTCTGGGGAAGTCATATCACATGGGGCTTTGATCCATTAACTGGTTGGAAGCAAAAAAAAATAAGCAATCTTCCATCACTTCAAGATGTAATAACTAAACGTGCGGATCCAGATGACATTATTGAATGGTATGTCGCAGATGGGGGCTTTGAAGATGTCGAAATTGAATATGCAAATAGATACGTATTTTCATTTTTGACTAATCGAGCTTGGCAAATTCAACACGGAAATATTTTGTATTTCAGGTTACCTAGGGATCTTTTTTTCAATCAAACCACACAAGAGGAAATTTTAAGATTCAATCAATACTGCATACAACAGCTTAGACCGTGGTATATGGTGAGTGGGATGCAAGCTGCTACACCTTTTAGTGATGAAGGCGTAAAAATAGATCTTGTATCTCAGGCTAGGGACTTTAAAGGGATCTATATTGAAGACTCTTGGGATACTATGAGAATGCCATACGGTATACGCAGTTTTGATTGGCTTACCTTCGTGAGTAATGATCTTTCAGAAAAAATTGGGGGTGTATTAAAGCTTCAAGATACCCTAAGAAAAGCAAAACTTCGATTTCAAACTATTGATAATGGTGTACTTGTTCAAGCATCTGATTACCCTGAACTCATACCTAATGGCACACCAGATCCTGAGAGCTACTTAAAACTAAATCATATTCTTAGACCATTACGAGATGGTAATTATGGTTCAATGGGTGACGCAACTTATCTGGGCGATAATGATCGAAGCCAAAGTTTTGATATTCCATTGACTGATTTATGGATGCGTCGCTTTGACCATGAACGAGTATGGAATGATTTAGAGTCAACAGCTAAATCTAGAAAATCTAAATTCATAGTAAAGCTATCCACGAATCACATATGTGAGATTTCTGGCCGATATCGATATGAAGATGATTATGATTATGTCCGAAATGAGCCTATGCCTTTTGAAGAGCCAGACAGTAGAGAAAACGATCACCGAAGTTACATTATTTTGAATAAAGGCGATATTGCACCATATTATTTAAAATTAGGTCAGCATGGCCAGCTTGTAGAAACAATGGAAATCGAATGGACTCTCTTTGAAGAATTTAACTATTGATCTCTTATTTGGGTATGAAACTTTATTACTCGATAAAGAGTAAAAATGGAAGAAAAGATAGAACTGAGTATGAAACTTTATTTTTTCTTCCATTGATTGTTAAGTCCAAATATCAATGAGATAAGGTTCGATCAGTATGAAACTTTATTACTCTCGTACATGAGAGTAATAAAAATATACTGAGTGAAATCATCTCATTATTTAAAAGCCGATCATTCCTGATCGGCTTTTTTTGTATGTGCATTTAAAGAAAATATTCAACGTTTAAGATGAATAAAGTGAATGTTCACTCCCCATACAGGAGCACGGGTTATAACTGAACTGCTCTTTTATAAAGTTAGATTTTAGGGTTCTTAATCTTTATTCCTTAGATCGGGATCTTTACGAGACGCCCAATACGTGGCCAAAGCAGGTCCAGAAATATTGTGCCACAAGCTAAAAATTGCACTTGGCACTGCTGTAATCGGCGAAGCTGCAAAATGTACCGCAGCCAATGCCACACCTAAACCTGAATTTTGCATTCCCACTTCAATTGCAACCGCTTTACTGTCTGCATAAGGGAGCTGGAACCAACGCGCTGCCCAAAAACCAATGAGATAACCCAGCCCATTATGCAAAATCACCACCGCCAAAATGAGTAACCCCGATTCCAAAATTTGCGCCTTACTGCCCCCAATAATCGCGGCAACAATCAATACAATCGCGACCACAGAAATGAAAGGCATGAGCGTGATATAAGATTCGACTTTGTTTTTGAATAATGCACGTACAATTAAACCTAAAATAATTGGAAATAGCACCACTTGTAAGATGGAACTGAGCATCGATAGCGCATCGATTTCAATCCATTGACTTGCTAAAAGATAAAAAATCGCTGGGGTGAGTAGTGGCGCAATCAGCGTCGAAACCGATGTACAAGCAACCGACAAAGCAACATTGCCTTTGGCCATATAAGTAATCACATTCGAGGCCGTGCCTCCCGGACAGCAACCGACTAAAATCACTCCAATTGCAATCTCTGCTGGCAGTTGTAGCAATTTACACAGGGCATAAGCCAAACCTGGCATGACTAAAAACTGTGCAATTACACCAATTAAAACCGCTTTGGGACTTTTCAGCACACCTTTAAAGTCACTGACTTTCATGGTCATCCCCATACCAAACATGATGATCCCGAGCATCCAGGTAATATAGACTTTGAGCCAAACAAAAGCTTCAGGCACCCACATTGCAAGGGCTGCAAACAGCACCACCCAAAATGCAAAGGTTTTTTGAATAAACTGGCTAAACCTTAAAAAATTAAGCATATGCATCACATGTGAGGTTTTGAAAAACCCAGAAGTTTATATTATTGGTTTAACAGATATTCGACTGGGTTGCTGCAAATATCTTGTTCAATGGGTAATACATCTTTGGCATAAATGCGTTGCACACCATGTGCGGTCATGTCTTGCCAGGCATTTTGTAAAGAACCATCCAAATCTATGCCTTTGGTAGCATCCGAGATCACAAAGCTTTTAAAGCCCATTTTTGCAGCGTCTATGGCCGTCCATGCGACGCAGAAGTCGGTTGCAATGCCCACCACAAAAACGGAATCAATTCCGCGCTCTTTTAAGTAGCCCGCTAAACCCGTCGTGGTTTTATGATCAGCTTCCATAAAAGCAGAATAACTATCAATATGACGATGAAATCCTTTGCGAATCACTAGCTGCGCTTGAGGAATATTTAAATCTGGATGCAGCGCTGCATCTGATGTGCCTTGTACACAGTGAACGGGCCACAATACTTGTTTTCCATAGCTGAGTTGAATCGTATCAAAAGGTTTTGCATTGGCGTGGTTATCCGCAAAAGAGACATGATTCTCGGGATGCCAATCTTGCGTCAGGACAATATTATCAAAATACTGCGCAATTTCATTGATGCGAGGAATGATTTGATCTGCCTCAGCAACGGCTAAATTCCCGCCGGGGGTAAATCCATTTTGTACATCAACCACAATTAGTGCGCTACGTTCAGATTGGAACATCTTCCCTACTCCCAATTGAAAATGATTTAAATTTTCTTTGTATATTACACAGGAATTGAGCCATCACAATGGGTTAAATTACACAGCTTTTGTTAAGTCCAAATTTAACTATATTTTAGATTTAAATACAAAATCATAGGCTTGATTTTAATTCATCCATATTTATCGTTTTAGATCGTGGAGGAAACGCTATTCTTTTCTGTCAAAATGGCTGCACTTGCTTGTTTCTTGTAAAAAACTCAGTTGTTTTAACTAAACTTTTTCTAAGCTTTGACTAAAGCATATTGTTCTTCATCGTTTGTTCGGTCATAATTTGCATACGCACTATCCAATATGCTTGTTATATTGGACATGCTATAAATTAAAATACAAACCCATCCACACTCTAGATTCCTCACCTTCATCGGATGGAAAAATAGGATTTTTTTTAAAATGATTACTCAGCAAGCTCAGATTATTCAAGGCTCAATTGTCGCAATCGTTACTCCCATGTTCGAAGATGGTGCTGTAGATTGGAAGGGTCTAGAGAAGCTTGTTGAATGGCATATTGCACAAGGGACCAACAGTATTGTGGCTGTGGGTACGACAGGTGAAGCTTCTACCTTGAGCATGACTGAACACACGCAAGTGATCAAAGAAATCATTCGTGTTGCCAATAAACGTATTCCAATTATTGCTGGTACGGGGGCAAATTCCACCCACGAAGCGATTCAACTCACCAAAGAAGCTAAAGAGCTCGGTGCAGATGCCGCACTTTTGGTGACGCCGTATTACAATAAACCGACCCAAGAAGGTCTGTTCCAGCACTATAAAGCCATTGCAGAAGCAGTTGATCTACCACAAATTTTATATAATGTTCCGGGGCGTACTGGAGTAGACTTGCTGAATGAAACAGTGCTTCGTCTTGCAGATATTCCACAAATTGTCGGTATTAAAGATGCCACGGGTGATGTGCCACGCGGTGCAGAATTGCTCGCGGGGTTAAACGGCAAAAGTATGGTGGTCTATTCAGGTGATGATGCAACCGCTTATCAGCTCATGGCAAACGGCGCTAAAGGCAATATCTCTGTGACTGCCAATGTCGCACCAAAGCAAATGAGTGAAGTGTGTGCTGCAGCAATTGCAGGTGATGCAAATGCAGCAATTGCTGCTAACGATCAAGTTGCAAATTTACACAATATTCTATTTTGTGAATCTAACCCAATTCCTGTCAAATGGGCGTTGCATGAAATGGGCTTAATTGGCACGGGCATCCGTCTACCATTAACGCCACTTGCAGAACAATACCGAGCATCCCTGCGTGAAGAACTCAAAGCAGCGAGTATCATTTAAATAAGAGTTTAAAATTATGCAATTACGTTTTGGTTTAACCCTTGCCCTTTCAGCTTTAAGTTTAGCGGGTTGTAATACGATTGGTATCGACAACGGTTCTTTAGATTATCAGAACTCAACTGCGCAAGAACCACTTAAATATCCTGAAGGTTCGATGGTTAGACCAGCAACGCCATTGTATCCTGCACCTACCATCGATCCGCTTGCGATTGAACATGCACCTAAACTTGAAAATAAACGTGGAAATCGTTTCGCGATGCCTCGTCCAACCGCTGTTCAAAGTTCAGCAAATACCGTAGAAGTTACTGAATCAAATCAAGCAGGACGCCCACAACTTTTGAGAGATGGAAATGGCAATCCTCTGATTAAAATTGATGGAAATTCTGCTACAATTTGGCAGTATACGATGGCAACCCTGAGTAGCTTAAATCATACTCTCGTGGGTCAGGCAAAAAATGCGACCGAAGCCACCCTTAAAGTGGATGGACAGACATTCGTATTAAAGCTCACATCAGTTGGTTCAAGTCATACCTTGGCTGTGTTCGACACCAATAGCAATTTTGCAGACAAAGAAAAAGCTGCAGAATTGTTATCCCAGATTTATCAAAACTGGCCAGCCTAGTTGTTCTAGGCATATTCTCTCTGAAAAAGGTTCCACCATGTTAAAACAAACCTTGCTCTATACTGGTAAAGCTAAATCCGTTTATGAAACCGATAGTGCAGACCACCTGATTTTAGTCTTTCGTGATGATGCATCTGCATTCAATGGCGAAAAAATCGAACAGCTAGATCGTAAAGGGAAGGTGAACAACCGTTTTAACGCCTTTATCATGGAAAAACTTGCTGCAGCTGGCATCGAAACGCATTTTGAAAAATTACTCAATCAAAATGAAGTTTTGGTTAAAAAGTTGAATATGATTCCTGTTGAGTGTGTGATTCGCAACTACGCTGCGGGTTCATTATGTCGCCGTTTAGGTGTTGAAGAAGGCTTAGAGCTAACGCCTCCAACATTCGAATTGTTCTATAAAGACGATGCACTGGGTGATCCAATGGTGAACGAATCTCAAGCGATTGCTTTAGGTTGGGCGACTGCAGATCAACTTCAACGTATGAAAGAATTAACGCATCAAGTGAACGTGGTACTGAAAGATTTGTTTGCTGAAGGCAACATGCTTTTGGTCGACTTCAAACTAGAATTTGGTGTATTCCACGACCGTATCGTATTGGGTGATGAATTCTCTCCAGATGGTTGCCGTTTATGGGACAAGGACACCAAGAAAAAATTAGACAAAGACCGTTTCCGCCAAGGTTTAGGTGGCGTGGTTGAAGCTTATGAAGAAGTTGCAACACGTATTGGTGTTGATCTGTCTGAGATCTAAGCCGTCTACATAAAAAAAGCCGAGTCAAAATGACTCGGCTTTTTTATTGTTATGATTTTCAATATTGTTTATTTATTTTTATTCTGCTTCTATTTATGAGTTATTTATTATTTATATCATTGTTTTAATTTTGATATTGCAAGCGCTCTCAAGCTTGGCAATAGACCCAATATAAGCATTCGAGATGAATCTTTTATGACACCATTGCCATTAATTTGAAAATTTTTCATTATTTCAGATTAAATTTTCTCAAATAGAGCTTTAGTGCTATGAATATTATATAAATAACTTCAATGTCTTAATTTTAATGCTCTAGATTTTTTAATTTTAATCGCTTTTATGAATAATTCTTATTTAAATGATCACTTTTACATATATAAAAATTGTGATTATGATTACTCCATACCAGGCAACTACAGGAGTTGGTGGCTCAAGAGAGAGACTGTAGTTGCCGACCAAATTTGCAAGACCCTTTTCTACCCAGTTCACACACATAGAATTGGGCTTTTTTTTGCTTTAATTTTTACAGGCGATTCATCTTAGGGTCTGGATTACTGCTGCTGTTGCTCCTGTTGCCAACGGCGTTGTTGTAAGCGCTCCCCTTCAACTTCTCGCTTATTGCGCGCAGACTCATACAACTTGGTGCCTTTTAACTCAGGCGGCAAATAGTCTTGAGTCACAAAATGCTCTGGATAATTGTGCGGATACAGATAATCTACGCCATAGCCTTGCTCTTTCATCAGCTTGGTCGGTGCATTTCTTAAATGTAAGGGTACAGGCAAATTCGAGGTTTTATCGGCCAAATCTAAAGCCTTATTGATGGCCAAATAAGTACTGTTACTTTTGGCACTGGTTGCCAAATACACCGCGCACTGCCCTAAAATAATTCGACATTCAGGCATACCCACCGCTTGTACAGAACGGAAGCATTCCCCTGCCAAAAGCAAAGCATTCGGATTCGAGTTACCAATATCTTCAGAGGCTGCGATCAGCATACGACGTGCAATGAAGACTGGATCTTCTCCACCTTTAAGCATTCTTGCCATCCAGTACAAACTTGCATCTGGATCACTGCCGCGAATCGATTTGATAAATGCTGACACAAGATCGTAATGTTGTTCACCAGACTTGTCGTAGCGGGCAATATTTTGCTGAGCAACCTTAACCACAATGGCATTGGTAATCATATTTTCAACATCAGTCTCAAAAGTACTGGCAATTAAATCCAATAAATTAAGCGCTTTACGGGCATCCCCTGCTGCAAACTGAATGATCGCATCATAGTCTTGAATCAGGATATTTCGCTCTTGTAGAAAATGATCTTGGCGTAGCGCGCGCTGCAACAAATGCTGAATGTCCGCTTCATTTAAACCATTTAAGGTATAGACCTGACAGCGAGATAACAGTGCATTATTCACCTCAAAAGAGGGGTTTTCCGTGGTTGCGCCAATTAAAGTAATTTTGCCTTTTTCAACCGCATTGAGCAGTGCATCTTGCTGCGATTTATTGAAGCGATGAATCTCGTCAATAAACACCACAGGAACGATCAAATCCCCACTTTCAGCAATAATTTCACGTAATTCTTTCACGCCAGTATTCAGTGCAGACAAACTGATAAAAGGACGATCTACCGCTTGTGCAAGCAATAAGGCAATCGTGGTTTTACCCACACCTGGCGGCCCCCAAAAAATCACAGAAGGCAGGTGACCCTGATCAATCATTTGACGTAAGGGTGCTTGCTCACCCAGCAGATGATCTTGTCCTATAATCTCAGACAAATCTCGTGGACGTAAGCGTTCAGGAAGTGGAATTTGAGTTTCGGACATAGGCTTAGGGCGTCTTAAAATGCTATTTCATAGTCTACTATGGAATAGCACAAATCAAATTATTTTAAGGCGGGTGAGATGGAATTTTGTGGCATTTTAAAATAACAAGAATTGCGGTCTATTTATTCAGGTTTTAATTTTAATAAATTGGCGCCTTTTTCATCTTCGATTACCCAAATGGTACCATCTGCTGCCTGCAACAGATCACGAATCCGTTTTCCCATCTGCAAGCGCTGTACTTCGCGCACAGGCTTTTGTGAAAGATCGACTACAATAATGGCTTGAGATGAAAGCCCGCCAATCAGTGCTTTATGTTTCCATGCAGGAAATACATCAGATTGATAAATCATCATGCTTGAAGGGGAAATGACTGGTGTCCAATCGAGTTCAGGTGACTTAAACTCAGGGCGAGTGGCGTGATCGGGTATGGGTTTACCATCATAATGATCTCCATTTGAAACCAGTGGATAACCATAGTTTTGGCCTTTAAGCACAAGATTAAGCTCATCTCCGCCCTTCGGTCCCATTTCTACCACCCAGAGCTTTTGACTTGCATCAAATGCTAAGCCCAGCGGATTACGATGTCCCAATGACCAAATCTGCGCCGCTACTCCTCCCTTGTCAAACAAAGGATTGTCCTTAGATGCTGTGCCGTCATCATTGAGATGAACGATTTTACCTAAATTGGAATTCATGTCCTGTGCAGGGTCAAACTGTTGTCTTTCCCCTGAACTGATCCAAAGCTTATTATGCTGATCAAAAACAATTCGATGTGCATAATGCCCCTCACCCGAAACTTTAGGCACTTGCTCCCAGATTCTTTTGATATTTTTTAACTGAGGGCGATCAGGCTGTGTCAAATCGAGTTCGCCACGAATCACCACAGCACCATTTCCACCTTGACCTTTTTCAGCATAGCTTAAATAGATCCATTTATTCTTTGAATAATCAGGATGTAAGACAATATCTCCTAAACCGCCTTGACCGCCATAGGCAACTGTAGGTAGACCTTGTACCAATGTGGTTTTTTTAGATTTGGGATCAAAAAGCTTTAGCTTTCCTGATTTTTCAGTAATTAATAACCGCCCGTCCGCTAAAGATGCCAATGCCCATGGCTCATCAAACTGAGCTATTTTTTCTACTTCGTAACGCTGATCAATTTTATGATCGTGTCTGGCAACAGACGATGAAGCAGATGCATGAGGCTTAGCATGAGAGTCAGCTATTCGCTCACTGTCTTTTGCAGACTGAGCTGAGTTAGAAGAACACGCCATTTGCATCAGGGCAATACAGCAAAGATTCAACATCCCTGTTTTATTGATCATTTTATGCCTATGATTATTCTGATATATCATTAATCATAGGCATAATTGTGCATTACAGCTTGGCTAAATTGTATTTTTCTATTGCCAAATATGACAAGGAATTTGGTTATTGTTGCGAGGGCTTATCCACGTCAACTTATAATTTATCTATATCAGCCTATAAAATGAAGACGATTAGCGCACCCAGCGCACCACATATTCATCAATCTCTTCTTCATTGACTTCAAGTTCTGAAATACATCTGCCTGCCGCTGATTTCCTCGCTTCACGAACACTGCGACGTGATCCTGTATTTAAATGATGCCAAGTGGGCAATTTCTTGCCTTCGTTCAAGCGTTTATAGCCACAGCTTGAAGGCAACCAGTTAATTTTTTGCAAGCTTTCATAGGTCAGTTGAATACAATCTGGAACATGTACCATTCGATTGGAATAATCTGAACACGCTGCTGTTTCACAGTCTAACAATTTGCAGGACACCTTGGTATAGCAGACTTCTCCAGTATCTTCGTCTTCAAGTTTCACTAAACAACACAGCCCACAGCCATCACATACTGCTTCCCACTCTGCTGGAGTCATTTGCTCAAGTGAATAATTTTCCCAAAAACGGGGACGTAAAGACTGACTCATAGCAACAATTTCAACAGGGCAATAGTCCATTATAACATTAATATTTATGACAAAATTTAAGCATTATTAGGTTACAATGCATTTACCTAAAACTATCAATACATAACTTATCCACACTCATTGCATACATAATCGGCTATTTTATTTTCTATACTGATTCAACACTTATAAAAACACTTGGAGAATGAAAATGTTCCGTTGGGCTATTATCTTTGCGGTGATCGCACTTATTGCCAGTTTACTAGGTTTTGGTGGTGTGGCAGGTTTGTCTAAAGACTTTGCAGTGATATTATTGGTAATTGCGGTTATTTTGGCAATTATTGGTTTTATTTCACGCGGGAAAGTTTAAATTCTAGTTTAAAACTAGATGAACCAAATACTTAAAAAGAAGGATACGTCCTTCTTTTTTTTACGTCTCGTACTTTTACGTCGATTACATAGATTGACGTATTCATAATTCCTCACACTTCAATTGACATTTATTTTACTGAAATTCTCCTTGTTTAAATTTTTATGTTTTAATCTTTGCTCACCTTACATTAAAAATCTTATTCATTTAAAAACGTTCATTCATTTAATAAAGGGAAATCCACACATGACTCAAGCAATTCAAACCAGAGAGATTCAATACACTGCAGCAGATGGATCAAGCCTGATCGGTTATTTTGCAGCGCCTGAAAACTCGCAAGCGGTTGCTGGTGTTATTGTGGCGCCTGAATGGTGGGGACGTAATGAATATACTGAACAGCGCGCACGTGAGCTTGCTGATCATGGTTATGCGGCACTTGCAATCGATATGTACGGCGACAAAAGAGTTACCACAGATGCCAAACAAGCCTATGAATGGATGATGCAAACTTTTGGAGATGCTGAAACGATCGATACCCGCTCTAAAGCAGCTTTAGCCACCCTTGCAGCACAGCCTGAGGTAGATACTACCCGTTTAGCCGCAATTGGCTTTTGCTATGGCGGTAAAGTGGTGCTTGATTTGGCACGTTCTGGTGCAGACTTAAAAGCTGTAGCGACCTTTCATGCCACCTTGAGTCCTAAAGCGCCTGCCCAAGTAGGGGCTGTGAAAGCTGAAATTTTAGTCTTACATGGTGAACTGGACACGATGGTCAGTTTAGATGATGTCGCAAGCTTTAAGGATGAAATGTTTGCTGCTCAAGCCGAGCATGATGTGATTGTTTTTGAAGATGCCAAACATGGCTTTAGCAACCCTTTGGCTGACGAACGTGCCAAAGCCAATGACGTTGATTTAGGTTATA